>DNZD01000209.1 GCA_003504855.1 Cytophagales bacterium | reverse complement strand
AGTAAACGTACATCATGCTTCCGCCCGGCTCCAGGTCGCCCTGAGACGTTGAGTGCAGGTGGATGTCCCGTACCGGCGTGGTATAATACCCAAAGGCCCCACCGGCCTCCTTCATCTGCTTCAGGGTGGTGCCCATGAACTTCTCCAGTTCAGGACCAACATATTTTTCCACCATGCCGATGAACTTTTCCTGTACACCGGCAATGGAAGCATTTGGCTTCAGTTTGAAATACGTGTACATGAAATTGTTGAGCCAGATGGTGCTCTTCAACTGCTCTGCACTGGATGCAGAGGCCAGCGCGTGATAATCAAAGTGTGAGTTGGCAGGTGCCTGTTCAACCACACCCGTCACTTTAAACGACTTCTTTTCACCTCCGATTTGAATGATTTTTCCTACCGGGTCTTCCGTTCCAAAGTATTTTTCAGCCAGTTTCTCATCCAGCACGATGCTATTGGGTTCATTCAATGCTGTTGCGGCATCGCCCTGCAACAACCGGTATCCGAAAAACCGGAAGAAATTGGAATCCACATAGAATATTTTGCTTTCCGAGAACATCTTGTCGCCGGAGCGGAAGACCGGATCCCCCATCGAAGCAATGCGCATGGCACTTTCAACTTCCGGCATATCCGATACAAGTGCAGCCGCCATGGGTGGACAGGTACTTGCCACACGGATGTCCTGTCCGCCAACCTTGCCATGCAAATCAACCTGATACAACCGATCAGCGTCGGGATGGAAATTGTCATAGGTCAATTCATTGCTGACATACAACATTAACAACAGACAGGACGCAATCCCGACTGTCATGCCAATCATATTGATGGCAGTAAAGAATTTGTACTTGAGCATGTTGCGCACGGCAACAACAAAGTAATTTCGAAACATGGGTAGATGTGATGGGTTGACAGTAAGACGACCTGCCGGGTCAAATGGTTACTCCAATTCGAAAACTTTTTTTCATCATTCCCCGAAGCAAAAAAAAGGATACCAAACCGAAGCAAACATACTTCGGTTAGTATCCTTATAGTTTCTAATATCGGTTATTCGTCGCGCAAGGTCTTGGTAGGATTCAGGGAGGCCGTAGCCACCGTTTTATATCCTACCGCCGATATCGCAATGAATACCATGGCTGTTACGGAAATAATGATGGTGACGGCATTAATGGCGAGGTAGTAGGCCCAGATGGACTGCATCAGCCAGAAGGTAAGTCCGTAGCCGAGTGCACCTCCGACCACCATAGAGAACAACATATTGATCACGAATTCCTTATTGATCACCCCGGCAATATTTCCCAGGGAAGCACCCAATACTTTACGAACCCCAATCTCTTTCATCCGCTTCACAATATTCAGGGAAACGAGTGTGTAAAGGCCGATGCCGGTCATCAAGGCGCCAAAGAAGCCAAGAAAACCGAACATGGTCACCACATTGGCATTGATCTCATTACTTTCATGCATCTCCTCATCCATCATCCTGCCATTGTACTGCGCAAGCGGGAACACCTCTTTCCACTTGGACTCCATAAACGTATTGACTTCCTTCACCTTGGCAGGATCCATTTTCGCTACAAGCAATTGGTACTTATCCGGCTTGATGTAACGGAACATCATGGGACGCACCTGCATCCACAGTGCCCTGGCGTATACATCCTGGGCTACACCGACCACAAATAATTGTACGGTATCCATCCACACAATGCGCTTCCCGATCGGGTTGTCTGTCCATCCAAACTCCCGCACAAACTGTTCCGTTACGATTACAGACTCCTTCCGGTCCGTCTCGGAGTCCCTTTCGAATTTCCGGCCCGACACCAACTTCATGTCCATGGCTTCAAGGTAGTTGTCGCCGATATCCATGATATCCACCTCCTTCTGCAGCGACTCAAACTTCACGGGGTCGTTGTACCAATTGAAATTAACGTGGTTCTTGGTTCCGGCGATCAGGGTAATATCCTTGTTCGAGATGAGCGCATCCCGATAGGTATTGAACGCACCCTCATTATTCACATGCACTGAAATTGCACCATGGGTGGTGTAGCCAAGGTCATAGTCACGCTGGTACTCGCCGTTCTGATAAAAGGCCAGCCCGGTGATGATCATGGTCAACGAAATCACAAATTGTCCGCCCAGGAGGAATCGTGTAAACCAGCTGGTACCGCCAAACTTTGCTTTTCCCTTCAGGATACTGACGGGCTCAAAGCTGGTGATGTAAAAAGATGGATAAGAACCGGCGATCAGCGCTGTCAGCACCAGCAGGCCGGCCAGGAATCCCAGAAATCCAAGGTGGTTGGCATAGGTCAGATTGAGGTCAAGCCAGGTCCATAACGAATCATAAGCCGGTACCAACACCTCTGCCATCAGGAGTCCTGCCACCAAACCAAAGAAGCACAGGACAAGGTTCTCACCTAGAAACTGGAAGATGAGCTGCATTCGCATACCTCCCATCACTTTGCGTATCCCGATCTCCTTTAATCTTCGGCTGGAAATGGCAATGGATGTGTTCGTGAAATTGAAACAAGCCAGCAGCAAGAGCATGCCTGCCAAAATGGAAGGAGCTGTTACCGCTTCATCCGGAATGCCGCCACCCAGGTAATCACTGTCCAGGCGTGGGTTGGCCCGGTTGCGACGCATCATCCCGTCAAAATTCTCGAGGTAAAAACTGGTCACCTTAAAGTCTTCCCGGACTTTGTTCTGCGGCTCCACATATTGCTGAAGCTGTTGTGTGATGGCAGCTACCCGCGAAGGATCATTGATCTGCAGAAAGAGCACGTGGGTCCACCGCTTCCAGTTGGTTTCTGACAGGTCCGGATCGAGGTTAATGTCCCAGAAATTCTCCAGCAACGTAACCATACCAAAATAGCGGAAGCTGGAGTTGTTCGGGGGCAACTCAAACACGCCGCCGATTTCAAATTCCTTCGGACGTCGGACGCCATCTTTGCCCAGCACCACCTGGGTAATTGACTTTCCTACTACATCCTCGGAGTTGAAATACTTCCGGGCCAGTTCGTCACTGATAAATATTTTTCCCGGATTATAGAGTTCCGCAAAGGAACCGCTTTTCAGTTTATAGGTGAACAGGTCAAAGTAAGCCGAGTCTACGAAGGCAATGTTGGTCCCAAAGACCTCCTCACCAATCCGGATATCCGAATAGCCGGACATGACCCTGACGGTCTTATCCACTTCCTTGAAATTCTGTCTGATGTAATTGGCCAAAGGCATCGGCGCCATGCCGTACCTCTCCCGGTTGCCCTGAAACTCGCGCCAGAACTGTACGCGGTAAATCTTATCGGCGTTGACATGCACCTTGTCCCATTGGTCGGCATACTCCCAATTGAGGTAGGCAACGATGCAGCAGGCGATGGCGATACCCATGCCGAACACATTGATAAAGATGAAGAGCTTGTTCTTCATCAGGCTGCGGAAAGTGATCAACAGGTAATTCTTTAACATGCGGGGGTCGGGTTTGCTATAAGACGTGCCAATTCATCTGAGGTTGCACGGCAGCCATGACAAAATACGTGCCTTCACCAAACAGCAAGCCTTTCGCACTTTATTACCCATGCAGTGTTCACCCGTGAACAGTAGTTGTTCGATTCCACGAGGTTCACAAACAATAAAGCCCGTCTGTCTCAGATGAAACAAACGGGCCTTACACCTAACCTAAACCTAAACTATGAAGAACGCATTCAAGGTGCGTGACCTTGAAGTCTTGCCAGGGGCTTCCTGGTTCCTAGATATGGAAATGCTCTTTGATGTTCTCGGTTACCACCTTGCCGTCAAACAGGTTGACGATGCGGTGGGCGTAGTTGGCATCGTAGGGAGAGTGCGTTACCATCACGATGGTAGTGCCCTCCTCATTCAATTGAGACAACAATTTCATTACTTCTTCACCGTTGGCCGAATCCAGGTTACCGGTCGGTTCATCCGCCAGGATCACTTTGGGTTTGGCCACAATGGCGCGGGAAATGGCCACACGCTGCTGCTGACCACCCGACAACTGCTGGGGGAAGTGGTTACGGCGGTGCATGATGTTCATGCGCTCCAATACCTCTTCTACACGTTGCTTGCGCTCGTTGGCGGGCACCTTCATGTACAACAAGGGAAGCTCCACATTTTCAAACACGGTCAACTCATCAATCAGGTTGAAGCTTTGAAACACAAAGCCAATCGATCCCTTGCGCAACTGGGCGCGCTGGCGTTCGCTGTACTTGGCTACTTCGTGCTCACCGAAGTGATACTCGCCGCCACTGGGGTTGTCCAGCAAGCCAAGGATGTTAAGCAAGGTTGATTTACCACATCCTGACGGGCCCATGATGGCCACAAATTCACCATCCTTGATCTCCAGGTTGATGCTGTTGAGGGCGGTGGTTTCCACTTCTTCGGTGGTGTACACTTTCTCCAGGTTCTTTAAACGGATCATATTTGTCGTGTTAGTGGTTAGATGAGGGAATGGATGAATTAGTTGTATGAATACTTGGTTTTCTTTTCAGGGTTACAAGACATTAGACGCTTTTATTGTCAAAGGGTTGCACTATTTAAGGAGTAAAACTTCACTTTGGCCAAAATTCTCATAAGAGGAAGTAATCACCTTTTCGCCTGGCTTCAGCCCTTCGAGCACTTCAAAGAACTCACTGCCCATCTTGCGGCCCAGCTTGATTTTGCGTCGCACGGCATGGTTTTCGGCATCCAGCACAAATATCTCATTGCCACCGGTATCCTTGTAGAAACCACCCATCGGCAACAACAATTCCTCGGAGGACTGACCCAACTCGATCCGCAACCTGAGCGATTGCCCGGGCCGGATGCCTTTGGGGGTCTCGCCGACAAATTCCATTTCTACTTCAAAGCGGCCGGCTGTTACGGTCGGGTAATTATAAGTGATTACCAGGTTATACGTCCTGCCGGCAAGATCAGTCGTTGCATGCAGTCCAATAGAAATCCGTGGCAGGTATAATTCGTCAATAGGTACACGTACTTTGTATTCTCCAACTATGTCCACCTGCCCTACCCGTTGGCCCATGGTAACGGCTTGCCCTACTTCCCAGTGCGGCGTAGACAACTGGCCATCGATCGGAGCGCGGACGATCAGGTTATCAAGGATCTTACCCACCCCTTCGAGGCTGAGCAGCAGTTTGCGTTCGGACTCGTCCAGTTGCCGGATCTGGTTGGTGCGGCTGATGGAGTCTATCTGAAAAGCACGGTACGTGATGTCACGGCGCTTGAGGTTGGCAAAGTAGTCTGCTTCGGTCTGCTCAAATTCCTGGCGGGCGATCAGCTTCTTTTCATACATCTGCTTCTGACGCTCATATTTTGGCTTCAGTGTAGCCAGGGCATTGTCGATGGTGATCAGGCTCTCCTGTTGGCGCAGCGCATTCTGGTTGATGGTCAGGCGGGTGTCGCGGGTACGGTTGATACTCTGGGTCAGGTTTGATTCCTGATCAAGTACAGCAATCTCCCGGTTGAGGTTGGATATCTCCATGATCACATCACCCTTCTTCAACATGGCACCACTTTCCCGCACAATACGCTTGATATTACCTCCTTCAATGGCATCCAAAAAAACCGTGCGGCGAGGTGCTACAGTACCTGTTTGAGGGATATATTCCTTGAACTCACCCCGGCGAACTTCCGAGATCGTGATCTTGTCTTTTTCGATGACCAACTTTTGACGACGGTCGGCAAAAATGAATTGCCAAACCACAAATCCGACAAACAAGGCAATACCGCCATAGGTAGCGATCTTCTTTAGCGTCCAGTTCTTCTTTTCAATTTTCTTATCCATGCGCGATACGTTAACAGTCGGATTGACGGTAGGCTATTGCCAACTACCGTGCCAACGGGGAATTCGCACAAAAAGTTATCTTTTTTGGATTTTCCTCGTTCAAAGGTGAACGTATATGTCCGATAACGGACGCATCTTGCTCACTATCGAATAGAAAAAAGCCAAAAGAAGCGCCCTAAACGGGTTTAAATAATGCGGTATCAACTTTGCGAAATGCCCCCTCAGGAACCTAAAACCCACCGATCATGACCGACCAAAAGCACGGAAAGATTCTCATCGTCGACGACAACGAAGACCTGCTCAAGGCCGCCAAGATGCACCTGAAACGTCACTTTGCTCAGGTGGACATTGAGAAGAATCCCGAGGCCATCCCCAACCTCATGAACAACGAGGATTACGATGTGATCCTGCTGGACATGAACTTTACGAAGGATGTGAGTAGCGGCAGCGAAGGCTATTATTGGCTGGAAAAAATCCTGCAGATTGATCCATCTGCCGTTGTGGTGCTGATCACCGCCTATGGCGATGTGCAGATGGCAGTCAAGGCCATCAAAGCCGGCGCTACTGACTTTGTCTTGAAGCCCTGGGAGAATGAGAAACTCCTGGCTACGTTATACTCTTCCATGCGTCTGCGCGAAACCCGCGATGAGGTGCACACCCTGAAAATCAAGAACCAGGAAATCAACCAGGCGGTCAATGACCGATACAAGGATATCATCGGACAGAGTGCTGCCATGCAAAGGATCTTTCAAACGATCGACCGCGTGGCCCATACCGATGCCAACGTGCTGATTCTGGGTGAAAACGGTACTGGCAAAGAGTTGATCGCACGGGCCATTCACAGTAATTCCGCGCGCGGCAAAGAGTCGTTCGTAGGTGTGGACCTGGGATCGATCACCGAGACTTTATTTGAAAGCGAGCTCTTTGGCCACAAGCGTGGATCTTTTACCGATGCCAAGGAAGACCGCCCGTGACGTTTTGAAATCGCCAACAACGGAACTTTGTTTTTGGATGAAATCGGAAACCTGTCTATGCCGTTACAGGCAAAGTTGCTGACCGTGTTGCAGAACCGCCGCGTGAGCCGGGTGGGCGCCAATAAGGAAACCCCCATCAACATCCGATTGATCTGTGCCACCAACATGCCGCTCTACGACATGGTGAAAGAAAACCGTTTCCGTCAGGATTTGTTATACCGGGTGAATACCATTGAGATCGAGATTCCTTCGTTGCGCGACCGCATGGAGGACATTCCCCTCCTGTCGCAGCACTTTCTCAAACACTATGCGGAGAAATATCAAAAGAGCATTACCCGCATTTCAGACGGAGCCATGACGCGCATGAACAAACATCCATGGCCGGGCAACATCCGCGAACTCCAGCACGCCATTGAGCGGGCGGTTATTCTTTCCAACAACAGTGTACTCCAGCCGGAGGATTTTAATTTCAATCCCGTCACCGGAAAAGAAACAGAGCAACCCATTAACCTCGATCAGTTCAACCTGGATGAAGTGGAGAAACTCCTCATCCGGAAAGTACTCAAGAAATACAATGGCAACATTACCCAGGCGGCTGCAGAACTCGGACTAACCCGGTCCTCTTTGTACCGCAGGCTGGAAAAACACGGGCTCTGATCCATGAAACTGTTTCGCGATTTCAGGGCCCGGATTGCCTGGCGGGTCATTTTCATCGGCCTTTCCATGAGCCTGCTGGTGTACATGATCAATCATCCCAACATGGTTTTCGCCGCGGGCCTCACCGCACTGATTATCGTGGCTCAACTGTTTGAATTGTATCGCTTTACTTCTCAAACCAACCGCAAGCTTACCCGCTTTCTGGAGTCTGTGAAGTATTCTGATTTTATCTCCGGCTTTACGGCCGACAATACCCTGGGTGCCAGCTTCCGCGACCTCAACATGGAGTTCAACGAAGTGCTCGAAGCCTTTCGCAAGGCGCGATCGGAAAAAGAAGAACACTGGCAATACCTCAATACCGTTGTGCAGCAGGTGCGCACAGGCATTCTTTCCTTCGATGGTGACGGTCAGGTGCAACTGATTAATGCCAACGCCAAAAAGTTCATCGGCGTACAGACGATCAAGAACATCAACGAACTCAAGGCAGTCAATCCGGACCTGTGGTCTGCCTTGCTGGAAGTGGAACCCGGCAAAAGCACCTTGTACAAGTCCGGCCAGGATTTTCAGATTACTATTCAGGCTACCGAATTGCGGATCCGGGGCAATGCGATGAAACTGCTCACGATGCAGAACATCCAGACCGAATTACAGCAACAGGAGATCGAGGCCTGGCAGAACCTGACCCGTGTCCTCCGACACGAGATCATGAACTCCATCACACCCATTTCCTCATTGACTTCCACCCTGCGTGAAATTCTCGATCACGAGATGACGCGGTCAGGTGACGACTATCATTTAAAGAATGAAGGAGCTGAAGACCTCCGCGAAGGATTAGAGACCATCGAGAACCGAAGCAAGGGGTTGATCAAGTTCATTGACGCTTACCGCGAGTACACATCGTTGCCACAACCCAAGATCAAAACAGTTGTGTTGAAGGAGTTGTTGGACAAGGTTGCGCAGCTGATGCGTACCGAAATCAAAAAGAAGACTATTGCATTTTCGGTGACATACGAATCTGAATATCTGAGTGTTCAGGCAGACGCCGAAATGATCGAACAGGTTTTGATAAATCTGGTGAAGAACTCCATTGAAGCGCTGAGCGATACTCCGAATGGGCGGATCGACATGCGGGCCAGCTATACCGCTGGTGCCGTGATCATTGATGTGAGTGACAACGGGCCGGGGATTATCAAAGAGGCACTCAACCGGATTTTTGTCCCCTTCTTTACAACCAAGAAGACAGGATCAGGTATCGGATTGAGTCTGTCGCGTCAAATCATGCAGATGCACCATGGCTCGTTGTCGGTTGAATCGGAGCCGGGTGTAAAGACGGTGTTTCGGTTGAAGTTTGGAGCTTAACCCGCTCAGGGGGTCAGCGGGTCAGGAATATTCTGAGGACCTTTGTTGCCGCTAGATAAGATGGCGGCACCACCACCCAGAAGCGCGATTGGAATTGCCTTCAACAATAAGGGTACCTTTCTTTTAATGACAAATGGAGCCGAATATACTATCTGATCCTTGTTTTTAGAATCGGTTATTTTGAATTTATACCCTTTGCCCGGTTTTACGGTCGACGGTATGGTCATGGTATAATTACCGACGTTCGCGATGTTGGGGAAACTGGTAATCTTCTCTTCACCCCGGTAGAGATCAAAATTCAGGATATTTTGTTGAGTGCCCCCTGTCCAGGTGATTTCAGTTGGACGAAGTCTTTTGAAAGTAGTGTTAAGACCATCCAACCGGACAAAAGGTATATACAGCCGTCCACGTACCTCAAGGCCAATCTTGCCCGAAAAATCAGCACCCAGCGTCTCCTTGGCGCGCCAGGTAATTTTTTTGCTTCTCCCTGGCCTGACTTCGAGTCCAACATCTCCCGTCACCTTCTCCAAGGAAGTAACAAAATTATCCTGGGACGAAAACACGCTTATCGTATATGTTCTGGCGGCAACACTGTCAATGAGGTCATAGTAGAGATTAATATTATCTCCTGCCATTTCAACGCGGCGGATGGTAAAATTCTGGCCGTATGAACTGAAGGTCAGCAGGGACAGAACAAGAAAGAGAAATCGTTTCATCATACAGTCGTTGTGTCTACAATCACCCTAGTTTTTCCTAACAAATACAAAATCACTGGTTGGCTTATCGTCTCCAAAACTTCCGATGCGGGGTTCGGGCTTGAGTTTCTCCACATAGGTCTTAATTTCTGTCAGGGTCAGTATGCGGTCGCTCCCGCCACCATCTGTCAGGGCCTGCAAGAGCTTCAGGGTAAATGGAGAGTGCTTCCCGGGTATCCCATCACTCACGTATTCCTTACCGCCGGAGGTAAGATATTTCCGGGTTCGTTCGTTGAGCTTGCGCACGAGGAATTCGGCATCAGTTGTCTCACCAGACTCCATGCCCCTTGCCCCGGCTATTACCGGATCAAAGGTTCCGCCGAAACAAACATCCATGGCCAGAAATATATGTTCAGACGGGATATTACTGATAATGCCCCGAAGGCGGTTGTGGGAGATGTAAGTAGTCTTCGCTTTGTCATTCTCGAGTGAATTCTTGGCCACCACAAATCCTTCGCCAAAAGATTCATCAAAATACCCATGCCCCGCAAAGAAGATCATCAGCTGATCCTGCGGCTTGAATTTCCGCTGGGCATATTCCGATAACTTGATAAATACTTCATCCAGGCTGGGGTTCTCAATGACCTCTGTCTGAAATCCGTATTTGGACTTGAGCACCTGAGCAATGCTGTTGGCATCATCAATCGGGTTGACCAGATCCGTCCAGTGATCATACTGGTCGGTGGCAAACAACAGCGCATAGTCTTTGCGGTCAATGGCAATGGCATCGGCGATGGCCGTCTTACCCATCAGGATTGAGCGCGTACTGCTTACTACTCCGCCCTTCACGTTCTCTACCACGATCTCAATCACATTCTGCCCATCCAAAAGTTTCAAATGTTGCTTCAGTTTATATTCCTTAACCGCCCCGGACTCCACGGTTTTTTCTCCCCGCGATGCATTTCCGTCGCCGAGCAGAATCCGTATGGACCTGATCTCGATATCTGAAGTGATGAATGCCTGTAGTTCAACAGATTCCGAGGTACTGTTCGTGAATTCCTGTTGGGGATTCTGCCAGGTAATCACCGGCAGGTTGGTGACCAGCGCCTGATTGGACGGATTCTTGTAGTCAATAACTATCTCATTCGTCCTGCCGGAAAAATTCTGTGCCTCAGACAGGGTGAGGATTCCTAAGGAAAGCGCAGCTCCGATAATGATTGATTTCGTCATAACTGATTTGGTTATTTCATGATGATTCTGCCTTGCTGAGAATTTCTGCCGGACATTTCTAAACGGTAGATATACATCCCCTGGGGCACACGACTTCCTTGCTGGTCACTTCCATCCCAATTGGCCACATGCAGACCTGGTTCAAAAGTATCCCGTACCACCACACGCAGCCGCTTGCCCATCATATCATACACGGCGATTTGCACTTCCTCATTGCCGGTGCCCGTAACAAACGGTATGAACACCTGCGCGGAAGAGGGATTCGGATAAGGACGACCAAGTCCTGTTACGTCAGGCACGATGCTTTTTTCGTCAGCTCCGTAGAATATTTTCAATATCCGCTTACCGCCTGATTCAAATTCATATTGACCATTGCGTTTCATATCCACCACCACATTGGCAGCCACATCATAAAGCAGCAACTGCGCGCTGTTGTGGCCCAGCGACGCATTGTCCCACGTAATGGAAATGGTTGGGTCGTCAAAATTGGATTCCACCACAAACTCCCAATTGTAGTGGTCCTGGGTCGGCACCACATCGCGTGCAAACCGAGGCAGGAAATACTCATCGTGGTATGAGTTCATCTCCAAAAACCTGATGAACCGCGGCAGCGATTGCTGATCGAATTGATCATTGCCCGGCAAGGCATCGGGGTGCATGCCGACACCTCCCATTTCATTATAAGCCATGCCCTGTTTCAGCGAAAGCGGCAACAGCCATTCCGGCTTGCCCAGATCTGCAGCGGAGATTTTTGATTCAGCTACCCTGCCACTGGCAGACTGTTTGACGGTTACCGGAATCTTTATTGTCGTTGCCTGATCTGCTTTGACAAATCCTCCCTCCCACGCATTAAGTCCGTTGCTCTCTTTAAAACTCACACTGGCAGCATCATAGCGGAAGACCTTGCCGACGCCAGTCACCGACGGATTCTTCAGCAACACATCATTCCATGAAATTTCAAACGGGAAAGGATTTCCAATCTGATTCCATCCCGCATCAAGCGACATGGTAAAGTCTGCCAACTGATTCGCGGGGATACTGGTACCGCTTACCTTGACCGACACCGGATCAACCGCATTAAACCAATAACCTTTACCCTGTTGGATGTCGTTCAGTCCTTCCTTATAATCCACGTTTCTGCCGTTTTGGTAATGCACCAAACGCCATTTCGTCTTATTGTAACCGGCATACTGGGCTTCGACTTCCTGGAATACACTACTGATCGAGGTGTTATCCAGTTTGACGGGAATGGAGAACATCTGGTAGGATTGCAGGGTGCCCCCGGCCTTTAATTCAGGGATTGCCTTAGCCGCAACGGGTGCATAGATGAATGCATGATCAGTTGTACTCTTCTGGTTAAACTGATCCTTGGCTTCGAAGTAGTACTCCATACCCAACGCATCAAAATCGGTTGCGGGGACGTAAGTAACCTCCAGTGTATTTCCCGGTACTGCGGTTGACGCCGTAAAAGCTGACTCGGTAATCTTCCGATGATAATAGGTGATCGTATTGTTAAACCCGGTATTTGTTGTCACGCTGGCTTTCACAGCGTTCAATGTTGACGTCGTGACATGATTAATCACCGGGGGCACCAACTGACCACCGCCACCGCCGGTTGCATCTGCCGTAGCAACCCCTAACGGGTCTGAATTGGGAGAAGGGCCTGCTGCATTTGTTGCGCGGACGGTGCAGATATATAGTTTACCTGCAGTCAGACCGGTTACCTGCGTGATGATTGACGATACCGGCTTGGCGTCATAACCCGGAATGAGCGCCAATGAACTGCCATCCTGAACATCCAACTGATAACCCGCAGCTCCCGCAACCGCGTCCCATTGCACAACAAAACCTGAGGAAGTAACACTGGTTGCCCTGAAATTAAGCGGCTTCAATGTGACCGTGATCTGCGATACGGGGTTTGAACTGGAAGAGGTGCCTGTTGCGTTGGTTGCACGAACCTGATAATAATAAAGGGTACCAGCCGTCAGGCCGGTTATCGCCAATGAAGTAGATCCGGTGACCTTCCTGTTGGTATAGTTAGCCAGCAGGTTTGCAAACCCGGCATCGGTGGCCACATCAATATAATAATCTGTGGCGCTCGTCACAGCTCCCCAGTTTGCCGTAAATGATGTCTGACCAGGAACTGTTGCTGCTGCCGCCACGGGCGCTGCCGGGAAGGTCAGTTGATTGATCGTATTTGAATTCGTTGATGAACCTGTTGCATTGGCCGCACGCACCCGATACTGGTAGGTGACGCCGCTGGAAAGTCCGATAACACTTAACGAGTTTCCGGCAACCGCGAAATTATTGTACGTGGAAACAAACGTCGAAAAGTTATCTGTCGAAACATCGATGAAGTATCCGGTGCTTCCGGTCACAGCCGACCAACTGGCGAGAAAGGAAACGCCATCAACAGCAGCGGGTACGTTGGCAACAGGCGCATCGGGTCTGGTTAATACCGAGGTCGGATTTCCCGCAGCGGCCGAAATATTAAAATTATTATCACTGCCGGTACCATTGTATTCAAACACCTGAAAACCATAAGATGTTGAAGGCGTCAATCCGGTTACAGTGACGCTGCTGCCGGTGCCATCATATACCACATAATTTCCCGTACCGATCTGTGTCCCTGATCCGAAAACTGCGTTCGCCGTGTAACCGGTTCCGTTTGATGGGTTGGCATTCACTGCAGAACCGGCTTGCATAAGCACTATTCGCTTGGCGCCATTACCGTTGGTCCAGTTCAAAACAACCTGATTGTTGGTAATGGTGCCATTGGGCAGCACCAGGTTGGTAGCCTGAGTTGTAGCGGGATTTGCGAGGGTAGACTGACTCCCCTCCAACTGACCAACGGCCAGATAATTTATGGTTGGGCCGGCGCCGTTGTAGGCGAAGATATCATAAAAGTATACCGCGCTCGCTGCAAGTGCAGATTCTGAAAAGGAAGTATTGGTGCCCACGTACGCCACAGTCCCGTCGCCCAGTGTGGCCCCGGGTGAGTACGAAGTGCCATCAACAGGAATAGCCGTAGTCGGCGATGAGCCAGTCTTGCGAAAGGCGATATACCCGGCAGCCGAACCAACCGATGCGGAATAATTCACCGTAAAACCTGTCGGAGCAAGCGCCGTAAAATTCAAACCAGTCGGTTGTGCGGCCGGTTCAACGACCACGGTTGTTGCAGCCGCCGTTGGTATGGTCGCCGCGGTGCGGTAGTTATAGGTCAGGGCATTATTGCCATTATATCCATAAGGAATAATTGCATAATTATATGCAATTCCGGACGAGAGTCCGGTGTCCGAATAACTGGTGGTGGCTGTATTTGTTATGGTAGTCACCAGAGATGTTCCTGCCGTGGGTGTTGCTGAAACAAGCGCACCGTCTGCTATCCCGGTAGCCGTGGGGTTGACTCCGTCGGACCTCCGCAGGATGATATAGCCGGCTGCATTGGTGATACTACTGGCCGCTGAAAATGCCAGGTTGATTTGAGAAGTTCCAGCCTGAGTTGCGGTGAAGACGGCCGAATGGGCAATTGGTTCAAGGCTCAGTGTAAATGTGGTAGCCGTAGGAACTGTTGCCGCTGTCCGGTAATTATAAGTGGCCGCATTGGTGCCGTTATAGCCGTCCGGTATGATGGCGTAATTATACACAACACCCGGGCTTAGTCCGGTTTCACTGAATGACGTTGTTGCGCTGCTCGTAATCGTCGTTAACAGGGTCGTTCCAGCCGTCGGCGTTGCAGGGGCCGCTACGCCATCTGTAATTCCTGTCGTGGTGGGGTTGGTGCCATCCGTTCTCCGGAGGATGATGTAACCTGCTCCGCTGACTGAACTTGCTGCCGAAAAAGTAAGGTTAATCTGGGTGGTACCAGCCTGCACCGCAGTGAACGCAGCGCTATGGGTAGTAGGTTCCAGGCTTAACGTAAATGCATTGGCTGTTTTGAATCCGGCAACCGTCAGAAAATTATAGGTCAGTGCACTGGATCCGTTATAACCGTATGCAAGAATCGCATAGTTGTACTGAATTCCCGGGGTAAGGCCGGTATCACTGAATGTTGTAGTAGCCGTATTGGCGATCGTTGTGACAAGTGTGGTGCCTGCAACGGGTGTGGCAGGGGCAGCCACTCCATCCGTTATACCCGTTGCTGCAGGATTAGTGGCATCCTGCCTTCTCAGGATAATATAACCAGCGGCATTGGTGATGGTGCTTGCCGCTGAGAAACTGATGTCGATTTGTGTAGGGCTAACCGTTGTGGCCCCAAATGCCGCCGGTTGTGTCAGCGGCTCCAGGCTCAATGTTGTGGCATTGGCTACAGGTATAGTGGCCGCTGTTCGATAATTGATGCTGGCCCCTCCTCCTCCATAAGGAATCAGCGCGTAGTTGTATTTTGTTCCCGGGCTTACCACATCATTGAAAGTTGTAGTTGCTGTGCTTGCGATCGTGGTGACCAATGTTGTTCCTGCAACTGGCACCGGTGGCGCAGCTGTGCCGTCTGAAATACCTGTCGCATCCGGGTTCACACCATCTTGTCTCCGGAGAATAATATAACCACTGGCATTGGTCAGTGTGCTCGCAGCCGAAAACGTTAGGGTAATCTGGGTGGTCGTAGAGGCGACCGCTGTGAACGAAGCTGCATGAGCAGTAGGCTCGAGACTTAAGGTAAAGGCATTCGCAGTTTTGACCGTTGCTGCAGTTCTGTAATTGTAGGTGGCCGCATGGGTGCCGTCATACCCGTACGGAATAATGGAATAATTGTATTGTGTTCCGGCAGTAAGTCCGACATCACTAAACGAGGTCGTTGCTGTATTGGTAATGGTGGTTACGAGCGTAGTCCCTGCCGTTGGCGTGGGCGGTGTGGCAACCCCATCGGTGATCCCGACAACCGTTGGATCCGTCAGGTCCTGTCTGCGCAATATGATGTAGCCGGCTGCATTGGGTACCGAACTTGCCGCAGAAAACGTGAGGTTAATTTGAGATGTACTTCCGGTTGCTGCCGTAAATGCAACGGGGTGAGATGTGGGCTCCAGACTTAAGGTATAGTTGCCTGCGGTGGGGATTGTCGCCAGTGTCCGGTAGTTGTATGTTCCGTTGTTAGATCCGTTATAGCCATAGGGAATAATGGCATAGTTGTACAATATGGCCGGACTGGCCGTGACGTCATTAAATGATGTCAGCGCTGAACTGGTGATATTGGTTACTAACGTCGTCCCGCCGGCTAGCGGAAGTGACGCAGGCGCCACACCGTCGTTAACGCCGGCCGCGGTAGGGAAAGTGCCGTCCTGTCTTCTGAGGATAATGTAGCCAAAGGCATTTGGCAATGTACTGGCGGCTGAGAACGTGAGGTTAATCTGATTGGTGCCACCGGTGGCAGCTACGAAAGATGCTGCATGCGCGGTGGGCTCGACGCTCCAGGTCGATGCATTTGCCGATGGTGCTCCAGTGAGGTAGTAATTATACGTTTGCGCATTTACTACCCCGTCATTGTTAAATGGTATGAGGGTATAGTTGTATTGTGTGCCAGGGATAACCGACGCATCGAGGTAGCTGGCAACTGCAGTGCTGGTGATTGTTGTAATCAATACGGTACCTGATGCCGGCGATGCTGGCGGGATGGCTGCATCCAGAACACCGGCAGTTGTTGGATTGGCCCCGTCCTGCCTTCGCAGGATGATGTAGCCTGCAGCATTCGGAATGGTTAACGCGGCACTGAAAGTCAGATTGATCTGATTGGTGCCGAGCGTAGTTGCCGTAAATGATGCTGCTTGTGCCGTGGGTTCCGTCGCGAGCGAATAAACATTGGCGGTAGCTATGATTGCCGATGTGCGGTAATTGTAAGTCTGGGCCGGTCCGTTGGTGTTATAGGGAATGATTGCGTAGTTGTATTTCGTATTGGGTACAACCGCAAGGTCATTGAAGGTGGTTGTGGCCGAAGGCACCGTAGTCAATAATGTTGTCGACCCCGGAAGCAACTGAGAAAAGGGATCGGCACCATCTACTATTCCGGTTGCATCGGGATTTACCCCATCAGACCGACGCAAAATCAGATAACCCGAAGCATTGGGAATGGTGCTGGCTGCAGGAAAGGCGAGGTTAATCTGCGTCGGGCTGCTTGATGTTGCCGTT
>DNZD01000293.1 GCA_003504855.1 Cytophagales bacterium | reverse complement strand
TGTGTTTGGAATCAGGTTCGCGACAAAAATCGTGTCCCATGCCAACGGGTTCAGTTGTTCAGTTTGAATGCGGATGTTTCTCCACCTCACCTGCTTGCCGGCGTCGGCATCTTTGTCCACTGAGTGCACCTGCAGGGCGATGAATCCTTCCGGCATCAGGTTGTCGATGACATGAGCCGCCGGCACCCCGTTGAGGAAAGTACGCATCATAGAGCCAATACATTCAATTCTGACCTTATTCCAGTCATTGGCATGGAAAGCGGCCTTCGCCGGTGTATTGTATTCGAGGGGGTACAACCAATCGCGCTGGGCTTCGTCGTAGATGCCACCGGACCAGGCACGGGGAGATGGATCAAGTTCATATTGATAGCCATGTACCCTTCCATTCATATAATCGGGACGGCTATCGCTGCGGAACTGGATGCCGGAGTTTGTCCCCGCATCAATTTTGAATTCCAGCTCGAGGATGAAGTCCTTATATCGCTTTTCAGTGACGAGAAAGGAATTGGGTTCTCCTGCCACCGTGGTACCTACGATCTCCTGGTTGACAACGTCGTATCTGGCTTTGCCATTCAGGAGTTTCCATCCCGACAAATCTTTGCCATTGAACAATTCTTTCCAGCCGGATTGTGCCATGGATATATGGCTGGCCAGGACCATGATGACAAAAGCGTAACGTTTCATGATGCGGTGTATCATAACCACAACAAGATCGCAAAAAAAAGAATTGCGTGCGGTCAGGAGATTGATTCGAAATAGAGGTCTTCCACCTTCTTTCGTGCCCAGCTTGTTTTGCGGAGAAAAGCGACAGCGGGCTTGATGGATGGCTCCTGCTGGAAAGGCTCAATGGGAATACGGCGGGCAAGTTCCTCCCACCCATAGCGGTCCACCAGGTGGGTGACGATATGCTCCAACGTCTTGCCGTTCAGGGAGTTGCTTGAGGTGTACTGCATGGTTATTCCAATCGCTGTAAGTCAGCCTGATAGTCAAATTGCAGGTCTTCCGGGAGTTTGGCCATCACTTTGTGGGCGTTCCGGAGTTGCTGCCGGTACAAATTTAGAAGCACCGGACTTTTGTCCAAGTCCACGCCAGAATTCCTTACTCCGGTGAGGAAATAAACCCGCAATTCCAGTTCCGTTGCCGGCTGGCCGGAGTAGCGGATCTGTTTGTTGAGGTTCCGGAGAATCCGCCTCAGTCCCTTCTTGTAGAAATAGAGTTGACTGACGGGCAATTCGGCCATGGCTTCATCGAGTTCGGCCTTTACCCCTTGTATGAAGGCCTTTTCATCCTGCGACTCGTATAGCAGGTAGGTCAGCAGGGCTTTGTTGTCCTGTTTGAACCTTGTCAGCCGCAGGCATAACTCCACCAGCGTAGTTGATTCCAGGGTATTAAGTTCCTTTTTGATTTCGTGTACGGTGGCCGCCTTCATGCTTGGTTACAAGTATAGTGGTTTTTTCACCGCAAGGGCGCGAGGGCGCAGAGAAGATTTAAGTCAGGGGGAATTGGATGATTTGAGGATTTGAGGATTTGAGGATTTGAAAATGGGGTGCACGATGGCGCTACGTCACAACTGGCGCAAGTGTTCGCGTAAAGAGACCCCATTATCGCGCGCGTCTCCTGACGCGTGTGTTACCAATCTTCAAAATCAGTTTCAAAAGAATTTGCCAATGGTTTTAATCGTTGGAGCTCCAGCGGAGCGATATGTCTAAAACGCTGGTTATAACAACATGTCGCTCCGCTGGAACTTGGTGGATTGCGTGGGTTCCGGTTCTATGAACATCTGGCTGCGCTGCAGCCGGAGTTAGATTAAACTATTACAGATATCCATCACAAACATAAACGGTGGTGCGATTAACAATCCCGAAGGGATTGAATACTGACTAACACGGCATTGTCATGTCGTGTTAGTTGTAGGAAATCTAAACCCAACCCTAAATGGGTTGAACCATCATCTACTTCATTATCGCGCGCTTCTAAGGGTCGGTACCTTTTCACCGGCCCAGGACTAATATGCACCAGCGGTACATAATGTTATTAGATATCAAATAAAACTCAATCATTGGAGCTCCAGCGGAGCGATATGTCGTCTAAAACGGCGGCTATGACAACATGTCGCTCCAATGGAGCTTGGTGGATTGCGTGGGTTCCGGTTCTATGAACATACGGCTGCGCTGCAGCAGAATCTCGCATCATTGTTGCCGCAAAGCTACAGGTGTCCTACACTTATTAGGTGTAGGACACTGTCAGTTCATCTGGAAAACCAGCAATAACAAATTGAATTATTGGAGGGAAAACCGCTATAATAAGGCCTTGCTACGGTTCTTCTTGAGCGAGGTTAAGAAACCCAAGTGTCCTACATCTATTAGGTGTAGGACACCGTCTTACTTCAACCCCTTCCACCACCGGTTGTCGGCCCGTAACGTGTCAAGCGACAGCGGATCGCCCATCAATGGGGTAATCAGATTTACCTGTTGCTTTTCGGCAGCCGCCAACGCACGGTCAGCAGGCTCGTTCCAGGGATGCAATGACAACGTAAACTTACCCCAATGTACCGGCATCAGGGCAGCTGACTTAAGGTCAATACCGGCCTGAATGGTCTGCTCGGGTGTCATGTGAATGTTAGGCCAGGAGGAATTGTATTGCCCACATTCCAGCATAACAATATCAAAGGGACCGAACTTCTTTCCGATTGTGCTGAAGACATCACTGTATCCGGAATCTCCGCCTACGAATATCTTTTTGCCGCCAACTTCCAGCACAAATGAACTCCACAAGGTCTGGTACCGCTTAAAGCCTCTGCCTGAGAAATGCCGCGCCGGTGTAGAAGTGATCCGGAGTCCCGGTAAAATATTTTCTCCCTCCCACCAATCAAGTTCATGAATGGCCTCAGGCTTCACGCCCCAATACTCCAGGTGCGCACCAATGCCCAGCCCTACACAGAAGGCTTTCGTCTTCGATTGAATGGCCTTAATTGTATTGTAGTCCAGGTGATCATAGTGATCATGAGAAATAATGACGAGGTCCAGGGGCGGCAGGTCATTGACAGAGTAGCTATTAGTAAACGCATACTCCTTGGGTCCCATGTACTGCACTGGAGATGCCCGCTCACTGAAAACGGGGTCGACCAGAATATTCTTTCCGTCGATAGAAATCAGATAGGTAGAATGACCAAACCATACAATCACCGGTTGATCGCCCAGGTTCAGGAGATTGGTACGAATGGATGGCAACGGTTGGGCTGGCTCAGTGTCTTTGGACTTCGTGAAATACTTGTATAGCAAATCAGGATAAGTTACTCCCTTCGCCATCATTGGGGTCTCATCCAGATTAATGAACTGACCATCTTTGTAGTTTGGAGATTGTTGTATCCGTTCGAGGCGCTTGCCTGACGGTGCGGTTCCAAATGATTTCTGTTGCATAAAGAGATAGAGGCCCAGTACCAGCACGGCGACCAGTACCAGGAATCCTACGAGAATATTTTTTACGATGCGCATGATGGAGTCATTAGACGTGGAGGGCTGGAAAATATTGTAGCCGATTGAACGGAATCATTGTTTAGCGTCCTTTTTTGGCTTGATCCAAAAAAGGACCAAAAAAAATCAAGGCGAAACGATGCTTCTCCCCGCAGTGCCATCGCTCCGCCCCGCCGTTTCGCCGGGCCCACGCGCGCACTAAAACAGGTGTTGTCTTGATGACCCCGGCAAACTCGAGAGGCTATCGCATCCTGTATCATGTTGATGAATCAATAAAGCTATCGATCGAATTATCTCAATCTGGCGCGGGCTTAGGCTTGAAATCTCAGATTATGGTTGGGTGGATACTAACGCAGTCAAGGTTCTACTTAGGAAGGTGAAGAACACCGGCCTGAACTAACAATGAACACCGTCGAATGTCACAGCACCTCACCCAGCTCCAACCACCGCATGGACTTTGCGTCGATCTGGTCACTCAGGCGCTTGATCTCCTGCGACCATTGCAGCAATTCCTCGTGATTCCCTCCCGCATTCAGCTTTTCAATCCAGCCTGCCTTAGATTTTTCAAGCTCCTGAATTTCCTTCTCCAAGGCAGCATATTCCTGCTTGTCTTTGGCATTGCCTTTCTTCTTGGCCATTGGTTGTGTTGACACAACTTCAGGTGCCGGATCAACTTTCTTCTTCTTCTCGGGCTCCGGTTCTGCCTCTGCCAGGGAATTACGGTAAAAGGTGTAGTTGCCGTTGAACAATCTGATCTTTCCGTTTCCTTCAAACACAAACAGGTTATCAACGAGGTGATCCATGAAATAACGATCGTGCGACACCAGCACCAAACAACCGGAGAATTTCTCCAGGAAGTCTTCCAGCACGTTCAACGTATCAATATCAAAATCATTGGTCGGCTCATCGAGTACCAGGAAATTAGGATTAAGCACAAGCAACTTGAGCAACTGAAGTCGCTTCTTCTCTCCGCCGCTGAGCTTCTCAATGAACGTGTATTGCTTCTCAGCGGGAAATAGAAAATTCTCCAGAAACTTGGAGGCGGATATAGACGTGCCGTCGGAAAGCGTAATGAACTCAGCAATCTCTTTCACTTCTTCAATAATCCGGTTGGCCGGGTTCAGGGTCATAGACTCCTGGGTGAAGTACCCGAATTTGGTGGTCAGTCCGGGCATCACAATACCTTTATCCGGCTTGAGTTGCTGGGTGATCATGTTCAGGAACGTCGACTTGCCAATGCCGTTCTTGCCCACCACCCCGATGCGATCAAACTTCTTAAACACGTATGAGAAATCATCGACCACCACCTGGTCACCGTATTTCTTCGTGATGTGCTCCACCTCCAGAATTTTTCCACCCTGGCGGGATTCCTGAAAATCAAGTTCGAGTCTATCTTTCTTCAGGTCCTGCGATGCAACTTCCTTGAGTTCGTAAAATGCATCGATCCGGTATTTCGCTTTTGTACCCCGAGCCCTCGGTTGCTTGCGCATCCACTCCAACTCCTTGCGGAGCAGGTTCCTGGCCTTGGTCACTTCAGTCTTCAGCATTTCTTCCCGTTCGGCTTTCTTCTCGAGAAAGTAGGCATAGTTACCATCGTAGCGATATAATTTACCGCGATCAAGTTCATAGATCACCGACGCGACATTGTCGAGGAAATAACGGTCGTGCGTAA
>DNZD01000075.1 GCA_003504855.1 Cytophagales bacterium | reverse complement strand
CATTAATTAAATCCCCGAACATCTGCGGGAGACTTCACTAAGCCAATTGGGGTATATTAAGACATGTGACTGCGATTAGCCGGGATGGATTAGGACATTGGCAACCTCCCATCCAAATCAACCGTATCTTAAGACTGATACTCCCCATTCCCTAATCCCCATTCCCCATTCCCTAATCCCCAATTCCCGTCCCATGCGCCTGCCCCTTATCGCCGTAGCAGCAATCCTGATGGTAGCGGGTTGCACCCCGTCAAACCAGGAGTTAACAACCTTGGCTCAAAAAAGATTTTCTGCCATGCAGGCCCATGACCTTGAGGCACTCGGGGCATTGTATACCGACAGTGCAAAGGTGGAGTCCACCGGGTTTGATAAACCAGCCGTCGGCGGGAAAGGTGTTCAGGAATCGTATCGCAGGTATTTCACATCAAGCCCGGATCTTAATTATACACTCGAACGGATGACCGTGGGAACAGACGCCGTGGTGCTTGAATACAGCAGCTCGGGCACCATGACCCAAAGTGAATTGGAGGTAGCCATCCCCGATTACTTTCGCGGCAAGCCATATACCCTACACCACGCCACCCGGATTACTGTACAAGATGGCAAGATAACTTCCGAGATGACCTGGTTTGATCAGGTTGCGTTCCTCCGGCAAATGGGATTTTTTGATCAGCATTAAAGCAGTGGCGGTGAGGTTTCAGGTGTTCTTTGTAGCTTAGCACAAAAGCCCGCATGACCGAACGTCGCTTCACCGAGTCCCTCCTTTTCAAGGCCCTGTGCATTGCGTTGCTGTCCACCCTCGCCTTCTTTTTGCTGATCTATTTCAAAGACCTGCTCAAGCCGCTGGCCCTCGGCATTTTATTCTGGTACCTGATCAAGGCCTTCAATGGCATGATGGAGAAAATCACCTTTCGGGGTAAACCGTTGAATCCATGGATCAGAAGAACTGTTGCGATGGTGGTAATCCTGGCCATTGGTGAGTTTACGGTTCAGGTACTGGTCTCCAACATCCGCGCCCTCATCAGCAACTACCCGGCCTACCAGGTCAGCCTGGGGAGTATGGTTGAAGACCTCGGTCATCAGCTTGGACTTAACAACTTTGGATCAGAAATCACCGACCGCTTGGGCGAACTGAATATTCAGGGCTTTCTCACCGGACTGCTCAGCTCACTATCATCCATGGTAGGCAACTTATTCCTGGTGATCGTTTATACGATATTCATTTTACTGGAAGAGAATTCCTTTTCACAAAAGATCAATCTGATCTTTCACGCCGGCGGACAGGCGCACCAGATCCGACAAGTCATCGACCAGATTTATGGATCAACCAACAAGTATGTTGTGGTGAAAGCCTGGATTAGCCTGCTAATCGCCATTCTTAGTTACATTGTTCTGCTGATTGTAGATGTTGATTTCGCATTTCTCTGGGCCCTGCTCATCTTTATATTCAATTTCATACCATACGTTGGCAGTCTCATCAGCGGGTTGCTGCCGGCTACTTTTGCCGTGATTCAGCATGGCTCCTTCTGGCCTTTCATCTGGATCATAGGAAGTGTAATCATTATCCACGCTATTATTGGCAACTACATTGAACCCAAAGTCATGGGCAAATCACTCAACCTGAGTCCGCTGGTGGTACTGTTATCGCTTGCTTTTTGGGGCACTATCTGGGATTTACTCGGGATGTTGTTGGCGGTGCCCATCACCTCCATCCTGTTAATTACCCTGGCTCAGTTCCCGTCTACCCGGGCATGGGCTATTTTACTCACTGAAAACGGCGACATCGAAAGCCTGATCGTCAGAAACAAACCATCCCAAGACTAGTCACCATGCGCATAGCACTATTGTTAATTATTGTCATCGCAGTCGGCTGTAGTTCGAAGGTGGTTCAGATAAAAGGTCATTTCACGGAAACACCGACGCCGCCGGCTCCGGACTATGCCCGGTCTGAATACTGGGCTGCGCTTCCGGACAAAAAAGATGCTGCCGACAGTGTGCCACTGAAATCAACTTTCCGCGATGGACAAGCTTCAGCCAAAGCTGACGTCTTCTTTGTTCATCCCACCACGTATACCGAAGCACCCACGAATGCCTATCACTGGAATGCAGATGTGCGAGATGCTGTGTTGAACCAAAAGACGCAGTCATCCACCATCCTCAACCAAGCTACTGCCTTTAACAGTGCCGGCAGAATTTATGCCCCCTATTACCGGCAGGCTCACCTGTATGCATTTTATACGGTTCATCAGGGTGATGGCGCAGAGGCGTTGGAACTTGCCTATCAGGATGTGCGGGCTGCATTTGAATACTACCTGAAGCACTACAACCAGGGCCGTCCCATCATCCTTGCTTCACACAGCCAGGGAAGTTATCATGCCGAGCGACTGGTCAAGGATTACTTTGACGGAAAGCCACTGCAACAGCAATTGGTTGCTGCCTACCTCATCGGCAGGGCCATCAAGCCGGATGCATTTGTACATATCAAACCAACAGAAAAGCCGGATGAAACCGGCGTGTGGGCTTCGTGGAATACATTCGCACGCAATCACTATCCCCACAATTACGACCTGTATTTCAAAGATTCACAATCGACCAATCCCTTGCTTTGGAATTCAAGCGAAGACTTTGCGCCCAAAGACCTTAACCACGGCGGCGTGGCCTTTCATTTTACCTTCGCCCCCATGCTGGCCGACGCACAGAATCACAAAGGCATGCTTTGGATCAATAAGCCCTATTTCAAGGGTCGTATGTTCATCCACACCAAACGGTGGCACATTGCCGATATCAATTTATTCTATGCCAACATCCGTGAAAATGCCGAATTGCGGGTGAAGGCTTTTCTGTCGAAATAATTCCCGTTTGGAGTTACTTTTAGGTAATCGAATATCTAATAAGTAATCCTTAACTTTCCTGAAACGGCTCCGTATGAAGTCCCCTACTACTTTTGGTGTAGGAATTCTAACATTGGTCCTGGCTGGCTGTCTGATACAAAACGATATTCAGGCCCAGATACCCAGACAAAGCTTGTTCTACCGCTACCAGGCTATGCAATATCAGGAGCTTTTGCAAAGCGCCCGGAACAGGAACATCATGAGTGGCACCTATGTAGCTAACCCCTCTGTAGAATTCCCGCTCATCTGCATGACCCGCAAAGAAGTCCAGGAGATCTGGCGGGATGGAGAAACTTTTTTCAGCCGGATGAAATGGAAAGAAAGCCTGCTCGCCTACGAAGGTGCCGTTAAGCAGGACTCGGCCTTTTGTGACGCCTATTTCCGGATTGCCCAGTGTCAGGTGCACATGAACATGTTAGCCGAAGCATGGAATACACTCAAGCTCACTGAGAAAAAATTTCCTGGCAACTCAATGGTCTACCTCGGGCTTGGACAGATGTCTATCATCCTGAATTTTCCGGTGGATGCCATCGGGTACTTCAATAAGATGGGTGAACTGGATCCCAACAACCTGGAATTTTACCTGGGTGCGAGCTATGCACTGTTTAAGGCTAATCAATACAGTGAAGCGCTTCGTTTCCTTGAACGCGGAAGAAACACTATCAGGGCCGTGCGCACTGCCACACCCTTGTTAACCGTAAATGGCCGGGTGGCAGGGCCAATCTTCGAGAACAGCAACCGAAACCGGTGGGAGTACCTTACCATTTATGAAGCCGTATTAAACTACAAGCTGCACCACAATACGGCTGCACTCAAGTTGCTGCGTCAGGTTGCCAACCAAAACAACGACCCGGACCTTGAAGGAACACGCCAGTATTTTATGGCACTCTGCTATCTGAACAAGGGAGAGAACTATACCCTGCGTGCCCAGGCGTACTTACAAAAGGCGGCCAGCCTCGGTATTCAGGTTGACGAAAACTTATACGATTCGGTTGGCCTGAGGTACAACCCCGGGGTGATATCGTCTTATGTGTTGCGCTCCCCTATTCCCTACAACCGAACCGATCAGCCTGTCACCAAAGTATATCGGGTCATGGAAGAGATAGCACTGGAAGAATTCGAAAACAGAAACTTCCCTGAAGCCCTGAACAAACTGGAGAAGATCACGCAGGAAGATCCCACTTCTGCCGGGTCCTTTCTGCTGCTGGCTGAAACGCAATCGAGGCTAAACCTGGGTAGTGCCTGCCTGGCAACCCTGGAACGTGCAAAGCAACAATTTCCTAACAATGAAGTAGTCGGACTCCGGCTCGCCCGGGAGTACTTGAGGAACAACAACTCCGAAGCCGCACTAACCAATTACCTGGACCTGATTGGCCGAAATCCAAAAAGTGAATCACCCTATATAGGCGCCGCACTGGTATTGGGTACCAAAGGTGAAATAAGACGCGGCCTCGATATTCTCATCGGCTATGAACGTGGTCATCGAACCACGAACCAGGTATTATTAATAAAAGGCATACTCTTCCATCAGATGGGATTAAACTCCGTTGCGCTTCAGTACCTGTCGCAGGTCCAGAAATCAAAAAACAACGCCGTAGCTTCGTATTACGTAGCCATGTGCTTTTACAAACTGGGCAACAAGTACCACGACCTCGCCACCGATAATCTCAATCTTGCCATGGCCCTGGGCGCAGCCGTCGATGATGAAACAATGCTGAAACTGGGCCTCGATCCGGCCATCCACCGCCGGTCCGAAACGATAGCCAATCCCTGATCAGACCGGTATCGAACGGGGGTATTCAAAAACGGACACTCCGATTAGGCAAAAACCTTCATTTTGAAGGCCTGAGTACATCTGCACCGTGGTACAGGCTTTGCCATCTATGGACCAAACCCCGAGCCATGGTCGCCAACTACCTTCGTTTGTTCTTCCGCAACCTCCGCCGACAGAAGCTTTTCTCTACCATCAACCTGCTGGGACTCACGGTGAGCATGGTGAGCACCACACTCATCTACCTGTACGTGCGTCATGAATTCAGCTACGACCAATTCCATCAACATGCAGAGCGGATCTACCGGGTGAATCAAACATTTATCTGGGGTGAGAACGACAACCACCAGTTTGCCTCCACCGGACCCGGCGTCGCTTTTGCATTAAAGGAAGAACTGCCCGAAGTAGAATTGCTGACCAGTATTCACACACCAGGCAACTACCTCGTTGCCTACCAGGGCGTCGGCGCAGAGGTCATTAACGAAGAAACCAATGTACTCGCCGCCGACTCGAACTTCTTCCGGATGTTCAACTTCCCCTTTGTGGCCGGTGATCCGCAGGCGGCCCTGCAACAGGCACAGGGACTGGTGCTGACAGAATCAGCCGCGCGCAAATACTTTGGTGATGTAAATCCCATGGGCAAACTGCTGCGCTTCAAACAACGCGACACCGAACAGACCTTTGAAGTGACCGGCGTACTCAAAGACCTTCCCTCCAATTCATACATCCAGTTCGACATGCTGATGTCCCTGCGGGGCTTCGGACTGGAGCGAAGAAGCTGGAGCTGGATATGGACACAGCTCGAGACCTATATCCGTGTTGCGCCAGGAACAGATATCAACAACACTCTCACCAAACTCGCGCTGATTCCCAAAAAACATGCAGATGTCTCATTGCGCCGTGCGATGAATACCTCATATGACGAATACATCAAGTCCGGCAAAAAGTGGGAATTGTTCCTGCAGCCGCTCACCCGCATTCACCTGCCTGAGGAAGTCGTCTACAACCGTCTTAATGACTCCGGCAATATCGTGATCCTCTATGCCCTCATTGGTGCCGCGATCTTTATTGTGTTGCTGTCGTGTATCAATTTCATGAACCTCACTACAGCCCAGTTCACCCGCCGCATACGCGAGGCCGGCGTGCGCAAAGTACTTGGTGTAAGTCGTGGTCAGCTGAGCTTCAACCATTGGCTGGAGGCATTCACCTTTTGCGTTGTGGCCCTGGTGGTATCACTCGGTGTCACCGAGCTGGTGTTGCCTGCATTCAACCTCCTGATCGGCAAGCCCCTCTCCCTGAATCTCTTCAGTGACAGCAACCTGTGGATGGCCGGGTTAGCGCTCATTGTTGTTATGAGCGTGCTCTCCGGAAGCTATCCTGCTATCTACCTCAGTTCCTTCCATCCGGTAGAAGCCCTGAAAGGCTTGAAGCGACAGCATCGCGAAGGCTGGTCACTCCGCAACGTATTGGTGGTGTTTCAATTCAGCGTATCCCTCATCCTGCTCATAGCCACCGCAGTGGTTTTCGATCAGTTGAACTTTGTATCGCGTACCGATCTGGGCTTTGATCGCGAGAACCTGGTGGTGGTCCAACACATCGAGAACATGAAGAACGGTGATGCCTTCACCAAGGCCGCTATGCAATTGCCTGGTGTGATGATGAGCTCCCGGAGTTCTTCCGTACCTCCTACCATCTATGGAGGTGATTCGTTCACGGCGGAAGGAACCAATGGCGTAACCCTTCCCATCAACTTCACCACCGCGGATGAACAATACATTCCCGCACTTAAGATTCCCCTGTTGGCAGGTCGCAACTTCAGTGAGGAATTTCCCGGCGATGAGAAGCGCGTGATTGTAAACGAAGCTGCGATCCACAAGATCGGCTGGCCCGTGGATGAGACTTCCCTCGGCAAGAAGATCATGATCCCGGGTGAAGACATCAGCTTTGAGATCATTGGCATCATGAAAGACTTTCACTACTGGTCTTTGGAGAACACCATTGAGCCTATGGCCATCTTCCACATCAATTCTACCATTCTGGGCACCGGCGACGCGCAGTATGCCACGTTGCGGATTCAACCCCAGGATGAGTCGCAGTGGAAGACCACCCTGTCGAGCATCGAAGACCTTTGGAAGACCCATGCCGGCGACCTGCCTTTCCAATACACATTTGTGGATGATGCCTTCGCGCAGACATTCCGCACCCAGCAACAATTCGGCAGTGCCTTGCTTGTACTAGCCGGCCTCGCCGTGATCATCGCTTGCCTCGGTTTGTTGGGGATGGTGTTGTTTATGTTAGAGCAGCGCTCCAAAGAGATCGGCATCCGCAAGGTGGCTGGAGCTTCCGTTTGGAACATCCTGACCTTGATCACAGGGTCCTATGCCCGACTGATCATTGTTGCCTTCGTTCTTGCCGCGCCGCTGGCTTATTGGATGATGAATCTGTGGTTACAATCCTTCGCATATCGGATCA
>DNZD01000344.1 GCA_003504855.1 Cytophagales bacterium | reverse complement strand
TTCGATCCGGCAAAAGCCAGCAAGTTGACACTTACCGCCAGGCTCTGTTCCAGGTCGCGTGAACCAATCTTGGTGAGGAGAATTTTCGCACTTCCCTTGTCATCGGTCTTGTAATCGGGAAAAACATCGCCACTTCCTTTGTCAAAAACAGCCTTCAACGGAAGATCAGTCATAACCGATTTAGTCGTTTTGTCTTTCGCCGTCGCGATAACGGAATAGGTACTTTGTGCCACACGCCGATTGATTGACAACTGCGCCGGGTTGGTGGTAATCTGAATATTATCCAACAACCTTTGCATGTTGGCATAAATCTCATTGGTCAGGATAATGTCTTTTCCTTGAAACTGAAGCGTAATCGGTTCTGCCAGGTATTTCTCAATCGCCCTGAATCCCTGATAATAAAAGCTCAGTGCCTGGATGGTGTTCTTTGCATCTTCCGACTGGCGGGCCTTCGTAAAGAAGTCCAGGGCCAGGGTTACTGCATCACGTTTCTGCTTATCCTTGATCTCTTTGTACCGCTGTTTGGACAACCGATAATAGACCCAATAGTTCAGGCCGTCTTCCCAGGACTCCACCAATTCAAATTCCTCAATTTCGTCAGCGGCGGTAGTCTGAATGATCTGTTCATATTTGTCATGGAAAGCCTTGTTCTCGTCAATCTGTGTCAATACGGACGAAGAGGATACATTTACTTTAATGTCAGAGACGAGGTCTTCCAAGGCGCCTTTCTTAGCCTCCTGAACATAGTTATTGGTGCCATCCTTGGTACTATGGCCAATGCCCACATAGTACAATGAAGTTTGCGGCTTGGCACTGAGCCAGGCGGGTTGCGGATTTTCCACCTTGCCTTTCTTCTTGTTTTTGCCCTTGTTCTGGGTAATGGCTGGGCTGCAGCTCACCAGGATGACGAGCAGAAGAAGGAGGTGTTTGAAGGGGATTCTCATGGCGATTCTGGTCAACTTCAATTTCCGGCGGTTTTTCACAAGAAAACCAGCCCGGGTACGTTGGTTTCTAGTCCGTGCCGAATATCAATCCACATTCATGCCAGAATATGGGGTAATTCGACCGACAAAGGTAAATCTCCTCATTCCACCCCACTGAAAAAAGGGCGATTTTCTTAATTTTGATCAAACCTGTTGGATATGAAGCCGTTGCACTTCCTGTATTTGTTCGTGGCCCTATTGGGATGCCAGAAAAGCGAAGTAGTCACCTCATTTACCGGAAACGAGGCTACCTACGCACTTCAGCCAGGTTCATCGTTTGCGGTAAGCGGCACAATCGTATTTAAAGAAAGAAAGGACGGACAAGTGACCGCCGTAGTACAAATCACCGGTACCGATGGCGACGCTAAGCTGCCGGTACACCTTCACCTTGGAGACATTTCCAAACCGGGTGTTGATGTTGCCCTGCTTTTGAATCCCGTGATGGCCAGCACCGGAAAGAGTGAAACCACCTTCAATAAACTGTCAGATGAATCGCCGATTGACTATTCAAAACTGACGAGCCTCATCGCGTGCATCAAGATCCATCGTGGTGAAACCGGCCCGGATCGCGATATTATTCTGGCCGCCGGAAATGTCGGTGCAGCTGTAACCCAACCTGCTTCGAATGGCAGAGCTGGCGTGGCGGTATGCAAGAGCGAATAACCGATTAACATCCCAAAAGAATACCCCATTAAAAAAGCCCCATGCGGGGCTTTTTGATTTTATAGCTGAGGAATCACTTAATCTCCTCCACCGCTGGTTTGCACCTGATATGAAGTGATCATCGCGCTGAAGTACTCGCGGTTCATTCGGGCAATGTTGGTAATCTTAATGGCCTTGGGACATTCTGCTTCGCAAGCGCGGGTGTTGGTACAAGCGCCAAATCCTTCAGCATCCATTTGGGCCACCATCTTCTCTGCACGTTCAGCGCGCTCGGGCTGGCCTTGCGGCAGCAGGGCATATTGGGAAATCTTGGCGCCCACAAACAACATGGCTGACGCATTCTTGCAGGCAGCCACACAGGCACCACAACCAATGCAAGTGGCAGCGTCCATGGCTTCATCCGCGATCTTCTTGGCAATGGGAATTTCGTTGCCATCCGGAACACCGCCGGTATTCACTGACACATAACCTCCTGCGCGTTGGATGCGATCGAAAGCCGAACGATCTACGACGAGGTCTTTGATAACCGGGAACGCTTTGGCGCGCCAGGGTTCTACCGTGATGGTATCACCATCCTTAAAGGTGCGCATGTGCAACTGGCAAGTGGTGGTCTGCAAAGGACCGTGGGGACGGCCATTGATGTACAGACTGCACATCCCGCAAATACCTTCGCGACAGTCATGGTCAAAAGCCACCGACTCTTCGCCCTTCTTGATCAACTCGGTGTTGAGGACATCGAGCATCTCGAGAAATGACATATCAGATGAGACATGATCAAGTGCATAGGTCTTGAATGCTCCCTTGGTGTTAGGGCCTTGCTGTCTCCAGATTTTCAGGTTAATCTTCATAGTCTTATGGTGAGGTTATTGACCCAGGTTATTTATAGCTACGCTGTGTCAGTTTCACATTTTCAAAAATCAAATTTTCCTTATGGAGAACTTCGGGCTGATTCTCACCCTTATACTCCCACGCGGCGACATATGAGAATTCGTCGTCTTTCCGCATGGCTTCACCATCGGGTGTAGCGGACTCTTCACGGAAGTGACCTCCGCATGATTCTGAGCGGTTGAGGGCATCATCTACCATGAGTTCGCCCAACTCAATAAAGTCAGCTACGCGACCGGCTTTTTCCAATTCCTGATTCAACTCTGCGGCAGCGCCCAGTACATTGACGTTGCTCCAGAATTCTGCTTTAATGGCCTGGATCTTTGCTTTCGCCTTCTTCAATCCGGCTTCATTGCGCGACATTCCGCAAAACTCCCACATGGTAAGACCGAGTTCGCGGTGGAATTCGTCAACTGTTTTCTTTCCCTTGATGGAAAGGAGCTTGCTTACGCGGCTATTTACCGCATCGATGGCTTCTTTGAATTCCGCGCGATCGGTTGACACTTTCTCCCAAGGCATGCCTGCGAGGTAGTCGCCGATGGTGTAAGGAATCACAAAGTATCCGTCAGCCAAACCTTGCATCAGCGCACTGGCGCCCAGGCGGTTGGCACCATGATCCGAGAAGTTGGCCTCGCCAAGTGCATACAAGCCCGGCACCGTGGTCATCAGGTTATAATCTACCCAAAGGCCTCCCATGGTATAGTGAACAGCCGGGAAGATCATCATCGGCATCTCATAAGGATTATCGCCGGTGATTTGCTTATACATATCAAACAAGTTGCCATACTTGGCCTCAATGACGGCCTTGCCATCGCGCTTGATGGCATCGGCGAAGTCGAGGAATACAGCCAGTCCGGTGGCGCCTACGCCACGGCCCTCATCGCATACCATTTTGGCATTGCGTGAAGCCACATCGCGGGGAACCAGGTTACCAAAAGACGGGTAACGGCGCTCGAGGAAATAGTCGCGATCGCCTTCAGCAATTTTCGCTGCGTCGCCAGCCTTCAAGCCTTTCACGGCAGTCTTGGGAACCCAAACCCGACCATCGTTGCGGAGTGACTCCGACATCAATGTCAGTTTGGATTGATGATCACCAGACACCGGAATACAGGTCGGGTGAATTTGTGTAAAGCAGGGATTGCCGAACAGCGCACCTTTTTTGTGTTCCCGCCAGGCCGCCGTTACGTTTGATCCTTTTGCGTTCGTTGAGAGGTAGAATACGTTGCCATAACCACCTGTGCAGAGCAATACGGCGTGTGCACTGTGAGCCTCTACTTTACCAGTAACGAGGTCACGGGTAATGATACCCCGGGCCTTGCCATCGACCATGACCAGGTCAAGCATCTCCGAACGGCTATACATTTTTACTTTGCCATTCGCGATCTGACGGTTCAAGGCAGAATAGGCACCAAGCAGCAATTGCTGTCCCGTTTGTCCGCGTGCATAAAATGTTCTGGATACCTGGGCTCCGCCAAAGGAGCGGTTGGCCAGGGTGCCACCATATTCGCGGGCGAAAGGCACACCCTGAGCGACACACTGGTCGATGATATTGACACTAACTTCAGCCAGGCGATGCACGTTGGCTTCCCGGGCGCGGTAGTCACCGCCTTTGATGGTATCGTAGAAAAGACGGTAGATGCTATCGCCGTCGTTTTGGTAGTTCTTGGCGGCATTAATTCCGCCCTGCGCGGCGATGGAGTGTGCGCGACGCGGACTATCCTGGAAGCAGAATGCTTTCACATTGTAGCCGAGTTCACCCAGCGAAGCGGCAGCAGATGCGCCGGCCAAACCGGTTCCCACCACAATGATGTCATACTTTCGCTTGTTGGCCGGGTTAACCAGTTTGAGGTTGAACTTATGCTTCGACCACTTCTCGGCCAATGGGCCGGCAGGGACTTTAGATTCGAGGTTCATACAATTCTGGCAATTAGAAGTTGAGATGCATGCTTACCGGTATCCAGGCAAAGAGGGCGGGAACCACGACAGCGAAGGTTTTTCCCACCACATTGATAATCGGGTTGTACTTGAGGTGATTCAGGCCGAGGGTCTGGAATGCGCTTACAAAGCCATGCCACAAATGGAATCCGACAGCTGCCATACAGAATACATACAGCGCGATGTATCCCGGCAGCTGAAATACCTGGATGCAGAGTGAATACATATCACGATACGACTTGCCGTCGTAGTCCACCATCTGCATCTGACCGAAGTGCATCGGGGCCCAGAAGTTTTGAAGGTGCACGACAATGAATACCAAAACGAGGGTACCCAGGATGCCCATGTTGCGTGACGACCAGATAGAAGACTTGGTGTTGGTGACCGCATACCCCTGCGGGCCCCTGGCCAGACGATTGCGCCGGGTCAACAGGATGGACCATATCACGTGAAAGATGATAAAGGCAAAATTCACTTTGGACACCGTTTGAATCAACGGGTTGGTGCTCATGAAGTCTGCATACACGTTAAAGGCATGGCCGCCGTCGCCTTTGAGGAGTTGGAGGTTTCCAATGAGGTGAATGAGTAGAAACAGGATCAAAAACAGGCCGGTAAGGGCCATAACTACCTTCCTTCCCAGCGTGCTGGAAAACAGATCAAGAAACCACTTCATAGGGATTTAGGTTTTTATACAAGCGAACCAAAATTAGCTCCGTGGGGTTTACCAAACAATCCGCCCACACAATTTAAAGAACTAACAAAATAAGGTGAAAAGGGTTTTCCAATCCGCTTGGACTTCGGGGCTACTCCTGTAATTTTACTCGACAACCACTACGCTTCTTTTTTCTCATGTACCTGATTTTTGACACGGAAACCACGGGGGTTCCGCACAATAAAACCGCGCCCATTACGGACCTCGACAACTGGCCACGGGTGGTGCAGATTGCGTGGCAGTTACACGATGGAAAAGGGGCCCTCCTTTCCCGCCACAACTACCTGATCAAACCCGAAGGGTTCGACATTCCATTCAAAGCCGAGCAAATCCACGGCATTTCCACGAAGCGCGCCACCGAGGAAGGACATCCACTCAAGAAAGTGCTTAGCACCTTCCTTGAGGATGTGGGGAAGACGTCGGTGCTGGTTGGTCATAACATTGAATTTGATATTAACATTCTGGGGGCTGAACTCATCCGCACCAAGCTGCCCACCGATGGTCTTCTCGCCGCCGGTAAGGTAGATACCGGGTTGGTCTCTATTGAATATTGTCAGCTCCCCGGCGGTATGGGTGGCCGACTCAAAATGCCTCGGCTGGAAGAGTTGCACACCAAACTTTTTGGCAAAGGCTTTGGGGACGCCCACGATGCAGCGCATGATGTTGCCGCCACCGCGCGGGCCTTTTTTGGATTGATTCGTGAGCATGTTGTAAAGCCATTCGACCAGACCCCCGTAGCGAAGATTCAGTACGAAGAGCCAAACCTTGAGGCCGGTAACGACAGCAAACGCGAAAAGAAAAAAAAGAGTACCTATTCTGGCGACGGCGATGGAGCCGCCCTCAGCGACAAGCCGTTCACCCACCTGCACCTTCACTCCCAGTATTCGGTGCTGCAGGCAACGGCTAACGTTAAGGATATTATCGCCAAGGCCAAGTCGCAAGGTATGACAGCGCTGGCCCTCACCGACCTGGGCAACTTGTTTGGTGCATTCAAGTTTGTGAGCGAAGCCCTGAAGAACGACATCAAACCCATCGTGGGCTGTGAATTTTACGTGGCAGAAGAACGCAAGAAAACAAAATTCACCAAAGACAATCCTGACAAGCGATACACCCAGGTACTACTCGCAAAAAATAAGGATGGCTATCACAACCTGGCCAAACTCAGTTCACTGGGATTCATTGAAGGTTTATACGGGATTCATCCCCGGATTGACAAAGCCCTCATCGAGCAATACAAAGAAGGGGTCATTGCCACCACCGGCGGGCTTACATCTGAAGTAAATCACCTCATCCTGCATGTCGGCGAGCGACAAGCCGAAGAAGCATTTGTCTGGCTGCACAAAACCTTCGGAAAAGACTTTTACGCAGAACTCAACAGGCACGGAATTCCGGAGGAAGACCACGTCAATCAGGTCTTGTTGCGGTTTTGTGCCAAGCACAAGGTGAAATACTTCGCGGCCAACGAAGTATTCTACCTCGAAAAGGAGCAAGCCAACGCGCACGACGTATTGCTTTGTATCAAAGAAGGCGAGTTTCAATCTACTCCTATCGGCGAAGGCCGAGGCAAACGACTGGGCTTACCCAACAATGAGTATTATTTCAAGTCACAGGATGAGATGAAGAGTCTCTTCCGCGATTTGCCGGATGCCATCGACACCGTCAGCGAGATCGTCGACAAGGTAGAGTCATACAAACTGGAACGGAAAGTAGCGCTTCCAAAGTTTGATATCCCCAAAGGGTTCAAGACGGAAGATGAATACCTGCGTCACCTCACCTATGAGGGTGCCAAACGCCGCTACCCGGAATTAACCAAAGAAATCAAGGATCGGATTGACTTTGAACTGGAGACGATCCAGAAAACCGGTTACCCTGGATACTTCCTGATCGTGCAAGACTTCACATCAAAGGCCAGAGAGATCGGTGTCTCGGTAGGTCCGGGCCGAGGTTCAGCCGCTGGATCCGTCGTAGCGTACTGCACGGGAATCACGAATGTGGATCCCATCGCGTATGATTTGCTGTTCGAGCGATTCCTGAATCCGGATCGCGTTTCGCTGCCTGATATTGATATTGACTTCGATGATGAAGGACGCGACCGTGTGTTGCAGTACGTCATCGACAAATATGGCCACAACCAGGTGGCGCAGATCATTACGTATGGCACCATGGCAGCCAAGTCATCCATCCGCGATGCGGCCCGGGTGATGGAACTGCCGCTGGCAGATGCCAACAACCTGGCCAAACTGATTCCCGAAAGGCCTGGTACCACTTTGGCCAAGGCCTTCGAAGAAGTGCGCGAACTGGAAGACGTACGGAAAGGAAACGACAAGCGGGCCGAAGTATTGAAGCAGGCTATTGTGATTGAAGGATCCCTGCGCAACACCGGCACCCATGCCTGCGGAGTGATTATCACGCCCAACGATATGACACAGTTGATACCTGTGTCGACGGCGAAAGATTCTACCATGCTCGTAACGCAATTTGACAACAGCGTGGTGGAGAGTGCAGGAATGTTGAAGATGGACTTCCTGGGGCTTACCACCCTGACCATCATTAAGACAGCCTTGCGCAACATTGAATCCCGTAAAGGCATAAAAGTTGACCTGGAAAAGGTGCCGCTGACGGACGCCAAGACCTATCAGTTATATCAGCGCGGCGAAACAGCAGGCACGTTCCAGTTTGAAAGTGAAGGAATGATCAGCTACCTCCGAGGCTTGCGGCCCGACAAGTTTGAGGACCTGATCGCCATGAATGCGCTGTACCGGCCGGGACCCATGGAATACATCCCCAACTTCATTGCCCGAAAGCATGGTCGAGAACCTATTCGCTACGACCTGCCGGAGATGGAGGAATTCCTGAAAGACACCTACGGTATTACGGTGTATCAGGAGCAGGTGATGTTGCTTTCTCAAAAGCTTGCCAACTTCTCAAAGGGTGACGCCGACGTGCTGCGTAAGGCGATGGGCAAGAAGCAAAAAGATGTGCTCGACAAGATGAAGAGCAAGTTCATCGATGGTTGTAAGAAGAATGGCCATGATGAACGAATCGCAGACAAGATTTGGAAAGACTGGGAGGCCTTTGCACAATACGCATTCAATAAATCCCATTCTACCTGTTACTCGCTGGTGGCGTATCATACAGCCTATCTAAAGGCCAACTATCCTGCCGAGTATATGGCCGCGGTGTTGACGCATTCGCAGAGCAACCTGGAGAACGTCACCTATTTTATTGAGGAATGCCGGAAGATGGGCATCGAAGTGCTGGGACCCCATGTCAACGAGTCCGGGGTAAACTTCGAAGTAAACGATAAAGGAGCCATTCGTTTTGGGTTGGGGGCCATCAAAGGAGCTGGCGAGGCTGCTGTGGTGTCCATCATCGAAGAACGCCATGCACACGGGGCGTACCGCGATATTTTTGACTTTGCAAAACGCATCAATGCACGCAGTGTAAATAAGAAGACCTTTGAATCCCTGGCGCTTTCCGGTGCCTTTGATTGCTTCACTGAATATCACCGTCGTCAGTATGTTTACGCGAAAGAAGGTGACATCAATCTCACCGAAAAGGCGACGCGCTATGCGGCCAAGTTGCAGCAGGAGTCAACCAGCGCCCAGGTGAGCATGTTTGGTGGAGGCTCGGGTACAGAAATTCCAAGGCCTAAAGTAGATGCCGTGGAGCCGTTCAGCGAAATTGAAAAACTGCATTTTGAAAAAGAGGTGGTGGGTGTGTACATATCAGGACATCCCCTGGATAATTTCAGGTTCGAGTTTGATACTTTCTGTACGTCGGGTATCGGCGCACTGAATGACCTGGAGTCACTGGAAGGTAAAGAATTGAAAGTTGGTGGCATCGTATCAACGGTTGAGCACAAGATGACCAAGACAGGCAGGCCCTTTGGCAAGATGGCCGTCGAAGACTACACCGGCAAATATGAGTTTGTTTTGTGGAGCGACGATTACCTGAAATTCAAGTCCTTCCTCATGCCTGGCTTATTCTTGTTTATTGAAGGTGCGGTGGTGCGAAAAAGCTGGGGGGAGCAAAACCTGGAGTTTAAACTGCGCAATATTGAAATCCTGAACGATCTGGCCACCAAACGCGTGCAGGGCGTGGCCCTTCGGGTGATGGCGGCGGATGTGAACCCGGCGTTCATTGACACGGTTGAAAAACTATGTAAGAAGTACACCGGCAACTCATCGCTGCAGTTCTACCTTACCGAAGATGTTGAAGTACCCTTGCTGTCGCGGACAAACCGGATCAAGCCTTCCAACGCGCTGATTCGTGAGCTGATGCCCCTGGCCGATGTCGGATTTGTGACCGATCGCAATTTTGTCCGCTGGCTGACCGATAAGCCAACTAAAGTAGAGCAAACAAACGTGGCCGTTGGAACAATTTCTCCTACCTTCGTGTTGGATACAGCAGAGGCAGATTCCTGACAGAAAACCTTCAAAACACATTTAAATATAAAGTATCATGGCAAAAGCAATTGTTCTCACCGACGCAAATTTTGATGAAACCATTAAATCCGATAAACCCGTACTGGTAGACTTCTGGGCCGAATGGTGTGGCCCCTGCAAGATGAT
>DNZD01000234.1 GCA_003504855.1 Cytophagales bacterium | reverse complement strand
ATACACCATGAATCAGCAGGTGCTTTTTCGATTTCTTCTAATAGCGCGGTGTCCCAACCCGGCGCAAAGTAGAAGTCGTCATCAGACAATACTATGTAAGGTGTGGTTGCCATTACACCCGGGGCATTGAAGCCATAGCATACCCCGGCGTTTGTTGCCGAATAGCTGTAGTCCAGACCTTGCTGTTTTACCCATTCGAGTGATCCATCGGCACCTTCATTGATATGCACAATGATCTGATGGGTGCGGCTTGAATTCTTGCGGATGCTTTCCACGCAGGTGCGCAGGTAAGGCAGGTTGTTCCAGGAGGGGATGAGAATGGTGAACACCGCATCCGGAGTGGGCTTGCCGCGGTGGAAAGAAATGTCAGGTGTCATGGTGTCCGGTTAAGCTACATCCATGGCATCGTACACTACCACCTTCGACCAGAGTGAGGAGCAGCTTTCGATGAAGGCTTTGTGAATGGGGTGATCCTGGTAACGGGCCTGGGCAGCCAGGTCGTCGAAGAACATCAACTCCGACACGGCATAGCTGTTGTCGACAACATCGCGTTTCTCGGTGGCCGCAGGCACGCCGATGTGAAGGGCTTTGATACCGTCAATACGGCGAAGCGTTTTCAGTCCCGCAATCAGTTTGTCGCGGTCGCTGACTGAGTCAGGATTCTTCAGCCAAAAGAAGACATGGTGTGTGAGCATGGGTTTTTCAGGAGTATGGCCAGATGCTCCCGTGGCGGCAGTAGCCAGGGCGGAGGTGGCAATGAATGTTCGACGATTCATGGTGTGAATAATATGACTGCAAAGGTAGGGTAAGTATCGATTGCAGCGTGATTCTACCTAACATTCGTTAATACGGTTTAAAATTTTTTGTGCGTATTCATAGATTCTGACCTGTTTTTTTGTGATCCTTGTATAACATCAAATTATGAACCGCATCAATTCCATCTTACTGAACAACGGGGTAGTCCTCGTGGTGGGCTTGATTCTTCTGATTCGAAAGAATACGGGGCGTTTCTGATTTGAATACAACTAGAAACTTCAGCCGCCCCGACAAAATCGGGGCGGTTTTATTTTCTACCAGGCATAACAAACTAACGATTGTTCTAACCCAACGCGATGTACTACAACGAAAACACCCTCGTCTTCCTCGACGGGAAATTCATCAAGGCGGCAGAAGCCAAAGTAGATCTCTTTTCCCAAACCCTTCACTATGGCTATGGGGTGTTTGAAGGCATCCGCGCCTACCAGACCATCAACGGAACCAAAATATTCAAGCCCGTGGAGCACTTCGAGCGTCTCCGCAACAGTTGCAGGCTCCTCAATATCCCCATGAACTACAGTGTGGAAGAGCTCACCCAATTGTCCTATCAGGTGTTGGAGAAGAACAACCTGTCGAGCGCATACCTGCGTCCGCTGGTGTTCTGCAGTCCGAACATGTCGCTTACCGCGCCGAAGGAAGTGTCGGTGATGATCGGTGCATGGGACTGGGGTAAGTACTTCAGCCATCCCTCGTTGCGGTTGTGTGTTTCATCTTTCCAGCGCCCGAACCCCCGCGCACTGAAAGCCGAAGCAAAGGCCTGTGGTCACTATGTAAACTCTATCATGGCCACCATGGAAGCGAAAGAGCGTGGCTTTGATGAAGCACTGATGTTGGATATGAATGGCTTCGTGGCAGAAGGACCCGGAGCCAATTTCTTTTATGAGAAGGATGGCGTGCTGCATACACCGCCGCTGGGCAATATCCTTCCGGGAATCACACGCCAGACGGTACTTGATATTTGCCGTGAACTGGATATCCCGGTGGAGGAAAACTTTTTCAGCCCAGAAATATTGTTCGAAGCAGACAGCGCTTTCTATTGCGGTACCGCAGCAGAGATCACACCCATCGAATCCATCGAAGGTCAGGCTTTTGCCAAACCATGGAATAAATCATTGGGCAATGTGATTCAGGAAGCGTATCAGAGCATCGTGCTCGACAAAAGCTACAGCTACGTTATTGTTTGATCTCCGAGTTCTCTCTTCCCATGGCCCTGAACAAATACAGCAAAACCATTACCCAGGATCCTACCTTGCCCGCGTCGCAGGCAATGCTTTATGGCATTGGCCTCACCGAACAAGACCTCGCAAAAGCACAGGTGGGTATCGTGAGCACCGGCTTTGATGGCAATACTTGCAACATGCACCTCAATGCACTTGCCGGTGAAGTGAAGCAAGCGGTGTGGGGTCAGGATCTCGTGGGACTTATCTTCCACACCATTGGCGTAAGCGATGGTATATCCAATGGTACCGAAGGCATGCGTTATTCGTTGGTTAGCCGCGAGGTAATAGCCGACTCTATTGAAACGGTGTGCGGCGCACAGTACTATGATGCATTGATTGCCGTAGTAGGTTGTGATAAGAATATGCCGGGATCGGTAATAGCCATGGGTCGTTTAAACCGACCGGCCATCATGGTGTATGGTGGCACTATCGCCGGCGGACATTACAAAGGCAAAGCACTCAACATTATTTCTTCCTTTGAAGCATTGGGAGAGAAGCTCGCTGGCAAACTTTCGGAAGAAGACTATAAAGGAATTATCCAGCATTCGTGCCCCGGCGCCGGTGCTTGTGGTGGCATGTACACCGCCAATACGATGGCGTCAGCCATTGAAGCGTTGGGAATGGCATTGCCATATTCTTCTTCTTATCCGGCGTTGAGTCCGGAGAAGTCCGGTGAATGCAAGGAGGCAGCGAAGGCTATTCTGCACCTGCTCAAAGAAGACATCAAGCCGCGCGACATCATGACATTCAAGGCATTTGAAAATGCCATTACCACGGTCATGGCATTGGGGGGTTCAACAAATGCCGTACTGCACCTGATCGCCATGGCCAAGTCCGTAGGCGTAAAAATTACCCAGGAAGATTTTCAACGTATATCCGACAAGACGCCTTTGCTGGCAGACCTGAAGCCCAGCGGAAAATATTTGATGGAGGACCTCCACAAGATTGGTGGCACACCATTGGTGTTGAAGTACCTGCTTGACAACGGCTTTCTGCACGGGGATTGTGTTACAGTCACCGGAAAGACACTGGCAGAAAACCTGAAGGACGTTCCGGCGATCAGCTTTGATCAGCAGGATATCATCCGTCCACTGGATAAACCCATCAAGAAAACCGGACACTTGCAGATTCTTTATGGAAACCTCGCCGAGAAAGGTGCAGTCGCCAAGATCACCGGCAAGGAGGGGGAAAAATTCAAGGGCCAGGCCCGTGTATTTGAAGGAGAGTTTGAATTGGTAGATGGCATCCGTACGGGCCGTATCAAGTCTGGTGACGTAGTAGTAATACGCAACGTTGGTCCGAAAGGCGCACCGGGTATGCCAGAGATGCTGAAGCCCACGAGCCTCATCATGGGTTCAGGCCTTGGCAAGTCAGTTGCTTTGATAACCGACGGTCGCTTCTCCGGAGGTTCGCATGGTTTTGTAATCGGCCACATTACCCCCGAAGCTTTTGAAGGCGGATTGCTCGGCCTGGTGGAAGACGGCGACTGGATTGAAATTGATATCCGAAAGCGTCAGTTGAATTTGTTGGTCGATGCAAAGACGCTGGCGATACGGCGCTCTCATTATAAGGCACCTGCCCTTCGTGTGAAGAGCGGCGTGCTGTTCAAGTATGCTAAACATGTAAAAACGGCTGCGGATGGATGCGTTACTGACGAAGACTAAAACAAGTCCGGCTTCCACAAACAAGCCCGTGACGAAAATCACCGGATCACAAGCACTGCTCCGTTGTCTGGTGGCAGAGAACGTTACAACGTTGTTTGGATACCCCGGTGGCGCTATCATGCCGGTGTATGATGCCTTGTATGATTTCTCCGATCAGCTCAATCATATTCTCGTGCGCCATGAGCAGGGTGCGGTGCACGCTGCCCAGGGTTATGCACGCGTATCCGGCGAAGTAGGGGTGGCGTTGGCAACCTCAGGTCCGGGTGCCACCAACCTGATCACCGGATTGGCGGATGCACAAATTGATTCAACGCCCATCGTTTGTATCACTGGTCAGGTGTTTGCGCATCTGCTCGGCACCGATGCCTTTCAGGAAGCGGATGTGGTGAACACCACCATTCCGGTAACAAAATGGAATGTGCAGATTACCGAAGCCAAAGATATTGCGGGTGCAGTGGCCAAGGCGTTTTATATCGCCCGCACCGGTCGCCCGGGTCCGGTGCTGATTGATATTACCAAGAACGCACAGAACGAGCTGCTCGAGGAATTTTCATACGAGCCTTGTCATTATATCCGCACGTACCGACCGAAGCCGGTGTTGCAAAAAGAACAGATAGCAGCAGCTGCTGAGCTGATCAACGCTGCGAAACGCCCGTATCTGTTGGCGGGTCAGGGAGTGTTGCTGTCAGGTGCTTCGGAAGCGTTGAAAGCATTTTCTGAGAAAACAGGCATACCGGTCGCTTCAACCCTGCTGGGACTTGGAGCCTTCCCTACGGATCATCCCAACTATGCAGGCTATCTGGGTATGCACGGCAACTATGCCGCCAACATCAACACAAACGAATGTGATGTACTGATTGGCGTGGGCCTTCGTTTCGACGACCGCGTCACCGGTAACGTAAGTAAATACGCCCGTCAGGCCAAGGTGATCCATATCGATATTGACAACGCAGAGATCAACAAGATTATTCAGACCACAGTGGCTGTGCATGCAGACGCCCATGAGGCCCTGACAGCGCTAACCTCAGCCTGCAAGGCCCAGTCGCATGCAGAATGGCTGAAGACATTCAAGGTATTGGCAGATGTTGAGCACGAGAAAGTGATCCGTCATGAGTTCAAGCCTTCCGGCGAATTGATGATGGCTGAGGTCATCAACCAATTATCGCTGTTAACAGATGGTAAATCAATTGTGGTGACCGATGTTGGTCAACACCAGATGGTGACTTCGCGGTACTATCAATATAAGCATCCACGTACCAACGTTACCTCCGGTGGCGCCGGCACCATGGGCTTTGCCTTGCCTGCCGCCGTGGGTGCCAAGATGGCATTGCCTCAACAGCAGGTGATTGCCGTGATCGGCGATGGCGGCTTTCAGATGACCATGCAGGAGTTGGGCACCATTATGCAGTATAAGATTCCTGTCAAGGTGATGGTATTGAACAACAACTTCCTGGGCATGGTGCGACAGTGGCAGCAGTTATTCCACGATAAGCGCTATTCCTTCACGGCCATGGACAATCCTGATTTTGTCAAGATTGTGGATGCCTACGGTATTCCTGCGCGACGTGTCAGCGAACGGGCTGAGCTGAATGGCGCCTTGCAGGAGATGTTGGATGCTACTACACCATACTTTCTTGAAGTGGTGGTCGGTCGTGAAGACAATGTATTTCCCATGGTACCCGCAGGCGCCGGAGTAGGTGAAGTGTTGCTGGAAGCTCCGGCTACAACCAAAAAGAACTAAAGAACCCCGACATGAAACAGGATTATACCATGGAGGTGGCCTCGGATAACAATTTTTCCGTGTTGAACCGCATCATTAACATTCTCAACCGGCGTCGTGTTCGGATTAAGAAGTTGATGGCCCATGAAAATGAAGATGACTTCCGCCGCGGCGGGGTAATCATGCTGTTGCACACCACTGGTGACATGGCCGAAAAGGTAAAAGTGCAACTGGAAAAACTCATTGAGGTTGAGGAGGTGAGCTACCGTGAAGGCAGCTCATCCTATCTTGAGTTAAGCGAACGCATTGTAGATGTAGACTAAACCCGAATCATAAATAACCAATTTAAATTCTGAACTATGGCGAAGATCAATTTTGGCGGAACCCTCGAAGAAGTAGTAACCCGGGAAGAGTTCCCGATGGCCAAGGCCCTGGATGTGTTGAAGAACGACACCATCGCCATCATCGGTTACGGTGTGCAGGGACCTGCCCAGGCCCTGAACCTCCGCGATAACGGCTTTAAGGTGATTGTAGGTCAACGGAAGGGTTCGAAGACCTGGAACAAAGCCATTGAACATGGCTGGGTGCCCGGAGAAACACTGTTTGAAATAGAAGAAGCTGCCAAGCGCGGAACCATCATTGAATTCCTGTTGTCCGACGCCGGTCAGATTACCTTGTGGCCCGTGATCAAGCCGTTTATGACGAAAGGCAAAACGTTGTACTTCTCCCATGGGTTCGGCATTACCTTCAAAGAGCAAACCGGCATCGTGCCACCGCCAGACATAGATGTCGTGTTGGCAGCACCTAAAGGCAGCGGTACCTCGGTACGTCGTCTTTTCCTTCAGGGAAAAGGTATTAATTCAAGTTATGCCGTTTTCCAGGATGCTACCGGCAACGCCAAAGCCAAAGCCATAGCGCTTGGTATCGGCGTGGGTTCGGGCTATTTGTTTGAGACCGACTTTAAAAAAGAAGTGTATTCTGATCTTACGGGCGAGCGCGGTACGCTCATGGGTGCCATTGCAGGAATTTTTGAAGCACAATATGAAGTGCTCCGCTCCAAGGGCCACACACCTTCTGAGGCTTTCAATGAGACTGTTGAAGAATTGACCCAGAGCCTGATGCCGCTCGTAGCAGAGAACGGTATGGACTGGATGTACGCCAACTGTTCTACTACGGCACAACGCGGTGCCCTGGACTGGAAGAAGAAATTCAAGGCGGCAACATTGCCGGTGTTTAAAGAATTGTATGAGAGTGTAGCCAGTGGTGCTGAAGCCAAGCGCACGATCGACACTTGCAGCAAGCCCGACTACCGTGAGAAACTCGCGGAAGAGCTGAAAGAACTGCGCGACAGTGAACTGTGGCAGGCCGGTGCAGCGGTTCGTCAGCTGCGCCCGGAAAAGAACAAGGTTGAAGCGAGCATGATCAATTCATGACAGCAGTCACCGCACCGCATTCTCTGAATATCCGCAAAGCTTATGATGTGCTGAAGCCGGTGGTCTCCCGGACCCCGCTTCAGTTTCATCGTGGTCTTTCGGAGAAATTTTCATGTGAGGTGTACCTCAAGCGCGAAGACCTGCAGGTGGTGCGTTCCTATAAGATTCGCGGAGCCTATAATCTCATTCAGTCGCTCACCGCTGAACAGCGAGAGGCTGGTGTAGTTTGTGCCAGCGCCGGAAACCATGCGCAGGGTGTTGCTTTTTCCTGTAAGAAGCTTAACATCCACGGCGTGATTTACATGCCAGCCATCACCCCCAAGCAGAAGATCAACCAGGTGAAGATGTTTGGCGGCGACCGTATCGAAATCGTTCTGGTCGGCGACACGTTCGACGAAAGTCAGGCTCATGCGCTCGCTTTCGCGAAGGCCCAGCAACGGGTATTTATTCCACCCTTTGATCATCCCCTGATCATGGAGGGCCAGGGTACTGTAGCCCTCGAGATTGCGGAAGAGTTGTCGGATATTGATTATGTATTTGTTCCCGTGGGCGGAGGAGGACTATGTGCCGGTATGGGCAGCTATCTTCAGGTCTACGCTCCAAAGACCAAAATGATTGGCGTAGAGCCTGCCGGTGCACCTTCCATGAAGGTGGCCCTGGAGCAGGGTCATCCGGTGGTGTTGGAGCGTATCCAACGTTTCGTCGACGGAGCATCGGTGAAAAAGGTCGGTGACCTTACTTTTCCTGTTTGCCGCGAAGTGTTGACGGACATGTTGCTGGTGCAGGAGGGAAAAGTGAGTTCTATCATTCTGCAATTGTACAATGAAGATGCTATTGTGGCAGAACCCGCGGGAGCCCTGGCCATTGCGGCACTGGAACAATATGCTGACCGTTTAAAAGGAATGCGGGTGGTGTGCGTGGTGAGCGGTGGCAACAATGACATCGACCGGATGCAGGAGATCAAGGAACGGTCATTGCTGTATGAAGGACTGAAACATTATTTCATGGTGCGTTTTGCCCAGCGTCCCGGTGCCTTGAAGGAGTTTGTAAATGATATCCTGGGACCTACCGATGATATTGTGCGGTTTGAATTCATTCAAAAACACAACAAAGAAACCGGTCCGGCCCTCATTGGCATTGAAGTAAAAGGCAAAGAGGATTTTGATGCCCTCATCGGGCGGATGCAACAGCGCCAGCTGAATTATACGCTGATCAACCAGCATGAGAACCTGTTTGAATATCTTGTTTGAAGATTATTTCAGGCAATAAAAAAACGCTCCCGGTTGGGAGCGTTTTTTTGTTTTAAGTCAACGCGGATGTTATTTCTTGCGGTTCCTCTGGCACATTTCTACGAAAGCATCAGCGTATACTTCACAAGCTTTCTTGGCCGCTACAATATATTTGGCACGGGTGGTTTGAATCATCACCGGGGTTAGCTCCTTGCGGAAGGCAAACTGTTTGGCCAGACCACTGCGTGCTTTTGACATATCTTCACTCATAACATCATGGTATGGGGTGGTCGAGGCGATGTCATTCCACATCATGATATTTTCCGGCCATCCCTTGGTACCCGAAAGCAATGGCGCTGCGTTGTCAGGATTGCCGATTCTCATTTCCGGATTGATCGCCCAGGTGTATTTCGTAGTTGTGACTTCAGGATAGTACCAGCCACCCCCGATGTCCTTGCGTTCTCTCGTCTTGATGTCCAGGTTGACCATCACATCGGCAAAGTCCAGGGTCAACTCAAAGAAGCCAATGATGGCTTTGGTATCCTCACTAAACGTGACTACACGCTTGCCTTTGTTACCGGCGAAGCCTGCCATTCCGTTTCGCAGTTTCTTTCCGTTGTTGGCGTTGGCGGTCATCCATTCATTACCACCTTTTTCTTTCTTTTCTTCGGGCTCTTCGTCGTCAGATACTTTCTGGTAAAATTCATGGGCAGTCACCGTATTCCAGCCAACCGTATCGATGCCACCGGCTTTAAGTTTTTTCTGAAAATAGGAGTAGAAGTAATCCGAGATCTCCTGGCAATTTTCCTGGGTGAGGTCGCCATCGGTAAATTCGAGGTAAGCAGTAACGCGGGCACCCGCAATCTTCATACTGCTGCGCTCCTGAGTGACCGCTTTGGCTGTTGTGGTTAGTTTGTAGTGGACTACTAACTGGGCGATTGCCAGTCTGTCCATCTTGGGGATAATTTTGGTGTTTTCGACCCGGAACTTGTCGGATTCCCGCTTTTCTTTTTGCTCGCCTTTCTTTTGGGCGGTCGCAAAACCGGCCACCAGCATAAGAATGGACAGAAACAGTGACTTTTTCATGGTTGTGTGTTTTTTGAATAAAATTCACCCAACCCATGCCCCCCGACAATACGCAGGTCTGCGTATTTAGGGCCTTAAGATGTTTTCGCGAACCGCCTTTTGCACGGCTTCTACCTTGTTGTGGACCTGTAGTTTTCGGTAGGTGTTTTCTATGTGTTTGCGCACGGTGCCATAGCTGATAAAAAGGTTAGCAGCAATTTTCTCATAGCTCAACCCGGCCTTTAGTTGTTCCAGGATTTCAATTTCACGGGGTGTAAGTTCATATTCTGCTGTTGCGGTTGGTGCAGCAGGTCCGCGTTGCAGCAAGCGAAGTACCCGCGACGCAATCCCCGGAGACATACCGGCACCTCCTCCCAACGTCTCCTGCATATGGATGTAAATGCCGGAAGCGGATTCTTCTTTCAGTACATAACCATCTGCTCCGGCCCGGATAGCGTTGAAGATATTTTCGTCGTCATCAAATATGGTGAGCATCAACACCTTGATG
>DNZD01000260.1 GCA_003504855.1 Cytophagales bacterium | reverse complement strand
CCCACCACGGAGGCTTTCATCCGCTGCAGCATGCTGATGACTTCCCGGGATGTAAATCCGCCCGGCTCATGGTGTGCCACGCCAGGTGCGAATGCCGGGTCAATGGCATCCATGTCAAGCGATATATACACCGGGCCTTCAAATTCAAAGACCTGGGTCGGATCGTAATTTTTCATTTCAATCACTTCCACACCAAACTTCTCGGCCTGCTCGCGTTGGTGTTTGTTCAGGGTACGGATTCCCACCTGCACCAGGCGTGTCGCCAGGCCTTCTTCCATCACACGGGCAAACGGACAGGCATGTGAATAGCGCAATCCCTCAAACGAATCATATAAGTCCGAATGAGCATCGATATGTAAAATGGTAAGCTCGGCGTATCGCTTCGAAAAGGCCTTGAGAATTGGATAGGTGATGGCGTGGTCCCCACCCAGGGATATCACCTGATTGTTATTGCTGAGTAATTTACTCACCGCGGTTTCAATCTCCTGAAGGGCAGTTTCACCTGACGACAACATCAGCGCCGGGGCGGATTTTAGAAAATCATGGTCCTCCAGATCCTGACGGCCTTCGGTATAGTAGTTGGATGAACTGGAGTGAAAAGCCTTGTGGATCACCGGCGGGGCAGCAGCCGACCCCCGCATAAAAGAAGAGTACTCATCAAAAGGAATATCGAGTGTGTATATCATAATAACTATTTCTTAATTACAGGGAAGGCTGATATTCGTAATCGGGCAGTGCCCATAGGAACAAGCGTGATTTCCTCTTCGGGTTCGGAGGTTGCCACCGGACTAGCCGGCAACTCAGCACAAAGTCCATATTGGTCTATTGCCCAACCCGGAATCCGTTTCCCATGCGTTTTGATTTCAATAGGTGCCGCGGTCACGGTAAACGGGTAATTATCTTGCGGCCATGGTTTTTTCACCACGACAAACTGATTGGCCAAATTACCAGTCATGCTCAATCCATAGTTCCACGGGCTATCCGGCAGAATTTCATAGGAGGGCCACTTAGTGGGGTCCGCATTCTCCTGCCATTTCGAATCATACTGGGCGGTGACCTTAGAATCATACCGCACATAGTTCTCTTTGATCTTCAAAGAAAATGTCAGCGGACCATAATCCACACTGACACTGCCTTTGTTCTTATCCCAGGTTCTGGTCTTTACCTGCATGGGGAACGAGAGTGTGATTCGATCATTGTTCTTCCAGGTATTGGCAATGCGCGCATAATGACCGGCAGCCACCTTCACATTGAAGACCTGACCATTGATTGCAATACCAGGGTTTTCACACCACGCCGGGATGCGCAGGTACAGCGGGAAGTTCACTGCCTTTGGCATTTGTAAGGTTAACTGAATTTGCTCTTCAAACGGATAATGGGTTTGCTGATGAATGGCAACCTCCGCTCCTTCTGCCACTTTTGCCTTCACGTCACTCTCCGCGTATAATACAGCCGCCAATCCGTTATCGGGTGTAGCCATCCACAGGTTCTCGGCATAGTACACCCAACCACTTGTATGGTTATGCTGGCAACAGCGGCTGCTGAATGGGTTCATCATGAGATATGGTCCCGGGTTATCGATACCCGGATGGTGGTTCTTGCTGTCGCTGGCCACCATGTTAGGGGCAGTGAGGTAGCGCAGTGAACGTTGGTCGGGCATGAACGAAACCGGGAACGTATTAAATGCCACATCTTCGCAATTTTCTGCCCAATAGGTGTCACCGGTAATCCGCAGCATAATTTCATCCGACGTCATTTGCTCCACCATGCCGCAGGTTTCCACCGCCTGACGCGGATCCACATAACCTTTGCGCGAATTTTCATCCGAACCAAACATGCCACCTGGTACCTGGCCAAACTGTTCACGTATGAAACGCTGGTTGTCGTAACTGGCCTGCAGGTCAGTGGGGTCACCACTTTGCTGGTAGTAAGTAGCAGGCTCACGGAAGCATTGTGCAATATTCACATTGTGCCAGTTGGGCAGCCAGTTTTTCAATTTCCAGTTGGCTGTATTCCGGTGGATCTTCTGAGCCAAATCAAGGAGCCATGGTTCTTTGGTGATGTTGTACAGCCAATACACACTGTAGAGATTATCTCCTCCCCGGCTATTCTCCCAATAGTCAGTGAGAAAATCATTTTCAGGAATAGTCAGTTGCCACTGAAAGTACTTCGTCATGTGGTCAATCACCCTTGCGTCATGGCTGTACTCGTAGTATGACTGCAACACAAAGAGCATCAGCATCTGTGCCCACAGGTCGCGCTTTCCGGTGGTCTTCCGGATCACGTAAGGGCCAAAGTCTCCATTGTCGCGCTGGCTGTTGAGGGTACCATTGATCCACACCATGGCCTCATCGATTACTTTTTTGTCCTGTAACACATATCCCATATTGGCATAGCCTTTCAGCCAGTAAGGCATCTCCTCCCAGCCCCAATCGCCGGTGCCGTCTTTATTGAGCCATGCGTTATTCTTTTTGGTAAGCCACGCACTGATTTCACCCAATTGCCCGGCAAGGCCATCGCGTTGAAGTTGAAGACTCTTCAGCAGCCAGCCACCCGGACGTACTGAACCGACCGGAAGCTTAACCAAATGCTGTGGAAGCAGTGGTGCCTGATTGGTATGGTAATGTGCATTCAGTGATTTATTGGAAGGAACCTGAACATCCGTAATCACCGGCTGCGCCGAGGCGGCGAGGGTAATGATCAGCAACAAAAAAGTAAGTGATTTCATAGCAGGCAAGATTGTAATCAAATGTACTCCAGCCCTCAGGAGTAATCAAGCACCAGCATTTTTCCGATTACTCGGGTAATGCGAACGCCACATAGGCATCACCGGAACGCGTGCCAAGCTTTCCGCCGCCACATGGCACTACCACAAATTGACGACCATTCACTGCATAGACGGCCGGCGTGGCAAAGGCTGGCGCAGGAAGAAGCGACTCCCACAACAAGACTCCTGTCCTTTTGTGGAAGGCCCTGATCTTACTGTCCTTCGTGGCTGCAATAAATACCAGTCCTCCGGCCGTAACTACCGGCCCGCCATAATTCTCAGTACCCGTGACTATTCCCCTACCAATAAAGTCAGGATGTTCTCCCAGCGGAATCTGCCAGGCCAATTCGCCGGTGTTCAGGTTAATGGCATTCAATGTTCCCCACGGCGGTTTGATCGCAGGGTATCCTTCCCGGCTGATGAACTTCCGGTAGCCATCGATGGTATATGGAAGTTGACGGAATGAATCAATGGGGGTCCGTGCTGCCACAAAACGCCGCCGTTGATCAACCTTATTATTCAGAACAAATGATGCGATCGCCGAATACTCCTCATCCGAAAGTTTCAGGGCGGGCATCCTGCGTCGACCGGCAATCACGAGATCCTTCAGGGTATTTGAATTGTATCTATTTTCAATGCCTGTGAGATTTGGAGCGTTACCCGCCCCTTCCCGGTTGGCACCATGACACGACATACAATATTGAATGTACAACCGCTGGCCTGCCTCTCCGAAATTTTCTGACTTGGACACACCCGGTTTCACGTCCACCATGGCTATCGCCCATGGCATTTCATTGGCGTTCACATACAGCATCGCTGATTGTGGATCAAACGCTGCGCCACCCCATTCGGCACCACCATCCAGCCCCGGAAAAAATACCGTGCCTTGTTTGGCGGGTGGCGTAAACATGCCGCCGGTTGCATAGCTACGGAATCTCTTCCTGACCTCCTGATACGATGAGTCCGGCAACAGATCATTGATGTCTGCTTCCGTAAACTGCTGGCGGGTGAATGGCTTGGGTAGTATTGGATGCGGTTGTGTGGGCGACAACTGCTCACCCTTCAATTCTGATACAGCTGGGACCGGTCGCTCTTCAATGGGAAACAAAGATTCACCGGTTTCCCGGTTAAGCACAAATACAAATCCAAACTTCGTGGGTTGTGCCAAGGCATCCACCAGTATACCGTTGTGCATGACCGTGACGAGCGAAGGCGCGGTGGGCAGGTCTTTATCCCACACATCATGGTGAACAGTCTGAAAATGCCAAACCAATTTCCCTGATTTTGCATCAAGGGCCAGGATACAATTCGCATAGAGGTTATTGCCCTTTCGCTTGCCGCCATAGAAGTCGAATGATGCGGAACCCGTTGGCGCAAACAACAATCCGCGTTTCTCATCGAGGCTGAATCCTGCCCAGGCATTGGCACCGCCAATATGTTTATAGGCGGTGGTGTCATCCCATGATTCAAAGCCGGGCTCCCCGGGTTGAGGAATCGTATGAAATATCCATTGTTGTTTGCCTGTGCGCACATCATATGCACGGATGTGGCCAGGTGCTGCGTCAGTGCCTTCAGATACACGCGAGCCCATAATGATCATGTCCTGATAGATAATACCGGGTGACGTTGCCGCTACATAAAGATCACCGACCTCGCGACCCAGTCCATCGTGCAGGTCTACCTTTCCCCCTCTTCCGAATTGAGGGATTGGCTTGCCGGTAGTGGCGTCCAATGCATAAAGCGATTCACCGGCTGCAAAGAATATGCGGCGATCATTGTTGTCGTGCCACCACGTTACACCCCGGTTGTTGTTCATGCCCGCTCTGGGAATAAACGCACCCGTGCTATCCTTTTGCGGATCAAAGACCCAACGTTCGGCTCCTGTTGCCGCATCCAACGCGATGACTTTGAGTTGCGGAGAGGTGCCATACAGTACACCATCCACGATGATGGGATTGCATTGAATCTGTGAGTGGTTGATCATGTCTGCATCGTGGCTGCTGTATGTCCAGGCCACCTCAAGCTTGTTCACGTTGGACGTGTCAATCTGCAACAGGGTACTGTACCTGCTGTTGGCTTTGGTTCCTCCTGCCACGCGCCATTCATCGTATGGGGAATGCGTTTGGGAGCAGGATGCCAGCATTAGCGCAATGGAAGCCAAAACAGTCGTTAGGCGTGCAGAATGGTTCGAATTAAACCACATGGTTCGGGATATTCATGGGAAAGGTATGCGCGTGGGGCAACAAAAAGCCGCCGCTCACGGAATTAGTCGCCTGTCGGAGGTAAATTTGAAGGATGATGGTGACCCAAGGGTATTTTTACATCTAAACGTCACCCCAGGTCCCTACCAAAACTACTACTGAACTGATGAACCCTTCGTCACCTGATTTTAATGAGCACGACGTTCTTCACGAACTAAAGCACTATTTGCCGGCTCAATCGCCCCTCAAGGACTTCATTCACCACAATACCCTCCATGCATTTCAGCACCTGAAATTTCATGATGCCATTAGAAGGGCGTCTGAGATCCTGGGGTATCGGGTCACCTTGTCATTGGATGAATATCGCAAGCTGTACGCTGAGGGCCGGATCAAAGACGCGATACTGGACCGGATCATTATCGAGCAAAAAGGGAAAGCAAACCTAACGGAATGGAAAGAACGGTTGACCAAAGGCAATTTTTCGCCACCGCCGTTTCCACGCATAGGGTCGTTGCGCTCCAACTGGAAACGATACTATCAAATTGACCTGGACTCCCTGGTGCATCCGATCCTGTTTCGCACGCTCTGCAGTTACCTCGATCAGGGTATCAGCATGTGGCCCTTCCCGCTGGGTGACCGCACGTTTCTGGAAGCCATTACCGAAATGGAGCGGAAGAGTTATTCCAGCTTCTTCAAGAGATCCCGCGCACAACAACTGCTTTTTGAAAACCCAACGATTGAACTGCTCCTTAAGATCGTCGTGGGCGATGAATCAGTGTACAAGCAATATCTTTTCGACCAGCAGTTTGCCCACCAGGGCTGGGCAGGTATGGTGTCGGTGGTTGAAGACGTACCCTTTACGCTGCTGGACCAAAGAAAAATTTCCCTCCGCGAACTGATTATCTTCGAACTCCTGCTTGAAATCGATGCGCTCGATCTATCATTTGGTGGTGAATGGCCACCGCTGGGTGCCAGTATGACCAACAAAGCAGTAGAACTCTTTGATGAAGTGCAGGTGACCGATCTGCACGAAGCCATTCGTCTGTGGCAGGAAGCATTTGAGTGGACCTATTACAATGACGTATTGGCGGCTGTTCAGAAGAAAAGCGAACTACCCCCCATTCCGAAAAAGACTTTCCAGGCTATCTTCTGTATCGATGACCGCGAATGCTCCTTGCGTCGATACCTGGAGAAGACTGATGATGCCTGTGAAACCTATGGTACACCTGGATTTTTCAGTGTGGAGTTTTACTTCCAGCCCGAAAACGGAAAATTCTATACCAAGCTCTGCCCATGGCCCGTAACGCCCAAGTACCTGATTAAAGAAGTGGGAGGTACCACCAAGCGGGAAACTGATATTACTTTCTCCAAGACTACCCACGGATTGTTCCGGGGTTGGCTCATTAGTCAGACGCTGGGCTTTTGGTCAGCACTGAAATTATTCATCAATATCTTCCGCCCTTCCATGAGTCCGGCGACCGCCTCGTCGTTCAAGCACATGGATAAGAATTCACGGCTGACAATAGAGAACACCAATCCGGCAGACCGGGAGAATGAATTACAGATTGGTTTCAACATCGAAGAGATGGCCAACCGCGCCGAGAGCCTGCTCAAGAGTATTGGTCTGGTGAAAGACTTTGCGCCGCTGGTGTATCTCGTCGGGCATGGGTCGAGCAGTGTCAACAATCCACATTACGCCGCTTATGATTGCGGTGCATGCTCGGGTCGGGCCGGCTCTGTGAATTCTCGGGTGATGTGTCACATGCTCAATCACCCTAAGGTTCGGGAAATTCTGGCACAACGTGGTGTACCTATTCCTGTCACTACACAGTTTGTTGGCGGCTTGCACGACACCACCCGGGATGAGATTGTATTTTTTGATGAGCATGCCCTTTCGGCTGAAAACACAAAGCAGCACGAAGCCAACAACAGGACATTTGAAACGGCATTGGACCTGAATGCGAAAGAGCGCAGCCGCCGTTTTGTATCGGTCGATACACATTTACCAGCGACGGTGATTCATGAAGCCATCCGGTTGCGTTCAGTATCGCTCTTCGAACCGAGACCCGAATTGAATCACGCTACCAACGCACTTTGCATCGTGGGCAGGCGCGCCTTAACAAAAAAACTATTTCTGGATCGTCGTTCGTTCCTCAACTCATACGACTACGCCATCGATCCGGATGGTAAACTGCTGACCGGTATCGTCAAACCCCTGGGTCCGGTTTGTGGAGGCATTAACCTGGAGTATTTCTTCTCCCGCGTGGACAATCAAAAATTGGGTGCCGGTACGAAATTGCCGCATAATGTCATGGGACTATTTGGCGTGGCCAACGGCATTGATGGTGACCTCCGACCCGGTTTGCCCAGTCAGATGATTGAAGTACATGACCCGGTGCGGCTATTGATCATCATTGAACACAAACCAGAGATTGTGTTCAAGACGATATCAGCAGCTCCTGAGACGTACGAATGGTTCATTAATGATTGGGTGCATCTGGTGGCCATTGACCCGGAGACGCATCAGTTGTACGTTTTTGGTGACGGCAAATTCACACCCTACCAGGTACTGGATACCACCATTGAACATCCCCAGAACATCAACGAGATCCTGGAAGAAAATCAGGACAACCTGCCCGTTTACGAAATCGCTTAAGCACTCATGAACGCGTTTATTAATTTCTTCGTCATTTGGCCCGTCATCGGGTTTATGTTTAATCTCCTCATTCCGCGACAAAAGGAAGACACCATCTCCTGGGCAGCATTCTCAGCGGTAGGCCTTCACCTGCTGGTGGCCACCGGCTTCATTGTATACTGGTTATTCAATGGGATGCCCGTGCTCAACATTAAGGAGGTCGTGATTTATCAGACCAATGACTATTCCTTTTTTATTGATTTTTACTTTGACAGAATTACCGCCACGTACCTGATCGTCGGCGCGATCCTGACGTTCCTTGTCACGATTTACAGCCGGTATTACATGCACCGCGAAGGAGGGTACAAGCGGTTCTTCAACACGATCCAATTTTTCTACCTCGGATATAACGTGGCGATTTTCTCCGGCAACCTCGAAACACTTTTCATTGGCTGGGAAGTCTTAGGCATTTCCTCTTTCCTCCTGATCGCCTTCTACCGCGATCGCTACCTGCCGGTAAAAAATGCAGTAAAAGTATTTTCCATTTACCGCATCGGCGACGTCGGGTTAATCCTGGCCATGTGGATGAGTCACCACCTGTGGCATGAGAACATTACATTTCTCAAGCTCAACAATGCAGAACTTGTACACGAACACCTGCAATCACATACTTTAATCGGCGTATTTATCGCGCTGGCCTTGTTCTTGTCTGCTGCTGCCAAGTCAGCCCAGTTGCCGTTTTCATCCTGGCTGCCACGCGCCATGGAAGGACCTACGCCGTCTTCCGCGATTTTCTATGGTTCATTGTCGGTCCACCTCGGGGTATTCCTGATGCTGCGCACGTATCCCTTCTGGGAACAACAGACCTCGGTGCGGATATTTATTGCCGTGATGGGGCTATTCACGAGTCTCGTGGCCACCGGCATAGCCCGGGTGCAGTCGTCGGTGAAGAGTCAGGTTGCCTACGCGTCAATTGCACAAATAGGATTGATCTTTATCGAGGTGGCCGCAGGCTTCGAGCGCCTGGCCCTGGTTCACTTTGCCGGAAATGCATTCCTCCGCACTTACCAGTTGCTGGTCTCTCCTTCCGTGGTGAGCTACCTGATCCGCGAACAGTTCTACAACTTCACGCCACGAACACAATCACCGGAAGACTCACTACCGAAACGACTGGAGTACACCTTATACATGCTATGTCTGAAAGAATGGAATATCGATTCCCTGATGTACCGGTACATGTGGAATCCCATAAAACGAATCGGCAGCCGGCTCAACTTTCTTACCCTTGAACGCGCCTTCTACATTGGCATCCCGGTGTATCTCATTGGATTGTATACGGTGTATAACCGCGAACTTGTTCCTGCCACTATCGTGATCTACCTGCCCTATCTCTTTTCACTGATTGCACTGGCCATGGTATTAAAGGCTTTTACGGAACGCAAGCACGCCCGGTTAAGCTGGCTGCTGGTGGTCATGAACCACTTCTGGATTGCCCTGGCCATTTCATTTAATGAGGAATTCAGCTTCAGCGAAGTTCACCTCTACCTCAGTGGCGTGGCCATCGCGGGTATTCTCGGATTTGAAAGCCTGCGCTGGTTGCGTCGCCATGAAGGGAATATTGACCTCGACCAGTTTCATGGTCACTCCTACAAACATCCGAAGTTTGCGTTTGTATTCCTGTTGGCTTGCCTCGGGGTATCCGGCTTTCCAATTACCGCTACGTTTGTAGGCGAAGACCTGATCTTCTCCCATATTCATGAAGATCAGGCCGGCCTGGCCGTGATCATTTCCCTGAGCTTTATCATCGACGGACTGGCCATCATCCGCACCTATGCGCGGGTATTTCTCGGGCCACACTCCAAGTCGGTGTATGAAATGGCGTACCGGTCCTCTTAGCCTATTGATAAAATTCTATCCCCGGTCCCGCAGCAGCCCTGCGGGACTTTTTTTTGGACGGGTAAGTGTCTTACTTTTACCCTGTCAACAAAAAACCTCCTACCCATGGCCCAGTCAAATCTTCCCCGCGTAGCGTATTTCTGTATGGAATACGGACTTCACAGTGACTTTAAAATCTACGCCGGCGGTCTCGGCATCCTGGCCGGTGACTACCTCAAGGGAGCAAAAGACCATAAGTACCCAATCGTAGGCCTTGGGATCAAATGGAAGCAGGGCTACACCGACCAGCGCATCAACGACAAGGGCAAGGTGATCGACACCTACCCGGTTTATAATTATGAGTTTCTGAAAGACACCGGCGTCATGGTGTCTGTTACCATTCGCAAACGCGAGGTAAAATGCAAAGTATGGCTCTGTGACACCTTCGGTAACGCGCCCATCTACCTGCTCGATACCGATGTGCCCGGCAATGAAGACAGTTGGATCACCGGACAATTGTATGGCTGGTTTGGTGAAGAGCGCATCGCTCAGGAAATGGTACTCGGCATCGGCGGGGTGAAGGCCCTGCGTGCGCTGGGTATTGCAACGGATGTCTATCACTTCAACGAAGGTCATGCCTTGTTTGCCGGATTTGAACTGGTCCGGGAAAAGCTCGCGGCGGGCATGGACTACGATGCTGCTCTGGCTGCCACACGGAAAGAAATTGTATTTACTACACATACCCCTGTGGTGCAAGGCAATGAATCCCATTACATAGACCGCTTGCTTTATATGGGTGCCGACAACGGCAGCTTCAATAAAAAACAACTGAAAGCACTCGGCGGATCTCCTTTCAACATGACAGTGGGTGCACTTCGGTTGTCGAAGAAATCAAATGCCGTGGCCCAACTGCATGCCGTGACCGCGAACAAAATGTGGAAGAAGGTCAAGGACCGCGAAGAAATCGTGGGCATCACCAACGCCATTCACCTGCCGAGTTGGGTTGACCAGCGTATGGTAGATGCAGCACAAAAAGGTGGTGATCTGTGGTCCATTCACAAAGAGAATAAACGCAAGCTGCTGGAGTTTGTAAAGCAGCGCACCGGTGTGCAGCTCAACGAAGAGTCTTTACTGCTGGGCTTCTCCCGTCGCGCGGTGCCCTATAAACGAAGTGATTTTATCTTCAGTGACCGTCCCAAAATTGATTCGCTGTTCCGCACCGGAAAATTGCAGATCATCTTCTCCGGCAAAGCCCACCCACAGGATGACCGCGGGAAGCAAATCGTGGAGAACATTCTGGCCCTCACACGCGAATATCCCAACTCGGTAGTATTCCTGGAGAACTACGACATGACGATCGGTTCGATGCTCGTGCGAGGCAGTGATGTTTGGCTCAACAATCCGCGTCGTCCGCAGGAAGCCAGTGGCACATCAGGCATGAAGGCCGCCATGAACGGTGTATTAAACCTAAGCATCCTCGATGGCTGGTGGCCCGAAGCCTGCCAGCATGGAAAGAACGGATGGCAGATTGGCGATGGCTACGAAAGCACCAAAGAAGAGAAGCTCGATGCACATGATCAGAAGGCACTGTACAAGGTACTGTTGAAGGAAGTAGTGCCTACTTACTATAACAACCGCGAACAATGGGTGGCCATGATGAAGCAATCTATCTTATCTACCAAAGACCAATTTGCCGTGAAGCGGATGCTCGAAGAGTACTACGAAAAACTCTACAAATAGCAGCTGACCCCATCATCCTAAAGCCGGTTTATCCGGCTTTTTTTATGGGTTGATGAATACCCATTTTACCGCTCCAACTTGAAATTCGGATCAGTTGCCGGTTTCCTGGGCATGTTACCCACCTTCCAGGCGGTGCGGTAAATCCACTGGGTCATCTTTAACAACTTGCCATAGTTGATGTTGGCTGCATTGTCCTGCGGGGTATGATAATCCTTGTGCAGCAGTGTGGTGTACATCAGAGATGGAATTCCCAACCGGGCATAGGGTGCGTGGTCGCTACGGAAATACCAATACTCCAGGTGAGCCGGGTGATCCCAGTCTGTATTCAATTTGAACCTGGGTCCTTCATTGTTGGCGGTCATCGCCATCCAGGCCAACTCCGGTGAATTCATGTGCGGTCCCTGTCCGCCCAACAAGGCTGCGCTATCCGGACCATTGCGACCAATCATATCGCCGTTCAGTACGGCGGCGATGGAATTCAACGGCACCGTAGGATGGCTCGTGAACCACTTTGAGCCAAGCAATCCCTTTTCTTCAGAGCCATGCAATACAATCAACGCCGACCGTTTGGCCGGTGCTTTCTTCAAGGCTTTGATCACCGCCAGCATGGCCATGTTCACGCTGGCATTGTCGTCCGCACCGTGGTAGATGGAATCATTGCCAATGGTATTGCGGATTCCCAGCGCATCCGGGTGGCCGCTTAGCAGTACATACTCTTTTGACAACACAGGGTCCCAGCCCTTGGTCTTGCCGATAATGTTCACGGAGGGATAGGTAAACGACTCAACGCGCTGATCAATCGTAAGGGTAAGACCCGGTTTCTGTATCCACTCCATGGCAGATTGCCGCAACCAGATCACGGGAGGTTTGGGGGTAGCGACTGCATTGGGGCCGCCTTCAATATCCCAGGTGCCGGGCCGCATGTTATGAATGGTGTAGTCCCAGGCATGTTCACCAAAGTCATCACACACATAGATGACAGCCACCGCGCCGCGTGCGAGAAGATCGTTGCCATACAACGTCATGAGTTCGCGGCTATAGCGCCATTCCGGCAATGAGCGAAAAGGAATGTTCAAGGTACTGGCTTCCATGGCGACCGCCTTTCCCTTCACATCCACATTGGCGTTCGGCTTGCCTGCCTGACCGAGGTAGAGCACCGGGGCCGTCAACGTAACTGGAGCCGTTTGGGCCAACAAAACATCTTTCCAGAGTGCAAGTTTATGGTCACCGATAGAAACCGAGCTGGTTGGAGAAATCCGGTTGCGGTACAAAGAAAAAAACTGAAAGTAGGTTCCATTTTCGCCGGCCGGTTCGATGCCCGCCTCCCTGAGTTTTTCTGCAAACCATGCACTTGCCTTCAACTCATCGAGGGTGCCCGCACCACGACCGCGGAAATGGGGATCCGTCATCTGATAGACATCGCGCTTCAGGTCAGCTTCGCGGATGCTGCTCAGGGCAGGCGGATTGGACTGCCCAAATGCCAACACAGGCAAAAGGAGAAAGAGGAGCTTTTTCATGGGATAAAAGTACCGTCGAATCCCGTCGGAATCAACAGGGTTTCTTTTGATGGTAATGCATTTCACGCAAAGCTCGCAAAGAGAATCCACGCGGAGATCGCCGGAGAGTCAAGTTGGTAGATTATCTGTTCTCACGTTCCGTTGGGATCGTTCCGTTGTTGGTGTTCCGATCTGAGCATTTCGTAGATAAATTTGAATTTCTAAGTACTAAAACTATCTGAAATCTATATCGGGTCACCAACAACGGAAGGGTGGCGAAATGCTTTCTTTTCCGGGGGATACCGGAATTCGCCGAGGCGGCTCCTCCGGTAAGACGGTTGTAGGATAATTAGAACTTTCATTTCGACTCTCGAAGGACCGAATCAAGAATCTTAACGTCTCCGCGGGCGTTTCGACCCGCGGTCCCCTTCTTGTGTGTTTCACTGCCTGTTGGGATCTAGGAGAGCCTTAACTTAAAATAAACTCCAAGCAGCATCATGATCACCACCAGTGGCAAAAAGGCAGCAACAACTACCCGACCGAGAAACAGTGCTTTGCGGGTATAGAACGGAGTAAAATATTGATAGTAGAACCATATCCCGTATGACATGCTGAACACCGAGAGCAATCGCTCGGCAAACAGAATAGAATGGCGGTCTACCCTTGAGGCTACCAGGACAAAGATCACATTCAGAAACAGAATAGAAGCTTGCTTGTAGGTATTCAGCACAAAGTGTTCTGCAAAATTCTGTTTCGCTTTCCGGAACATCACCAGGGTGGCAAGTGCCAGTAAAGGCAAAATACCAATGAAGATGATTTTGGGGTGGTGCTTTAGCGCCTCATTGAAGATTTCAGTCACCTGCCTGGTCTCCACATCAACTTCACCAGCGGTGTAGTTGAATTCCGTCAGTGCTTCTGCGCCACTAAAGAGCAAAACAATAACAATGATAAAGGAGAAGTAATTCAGGTGTTTCACCCTTTTGCCGGCCACATACTCCCGGATCGAGTGTCCCGGGCGCGTAAACAATTCTTTTAGGGAGAAAAAGAAACCACCGCCAAAATGAAACATGGCATGGAGAAAGTCATGGCCAAGGACATGCCGCAGGGTAAAGCGGTGCGTGGATGCCGCCTGACCACAGTGCTTGCAGTAGTTATCTTCCAGCGGCGCCTGGCAGTTCAAACAATGTTGCAAGTGACTCATTCCTTAGCAGGTTGGTGGTGTTTCAGGCCATTCCACAAGATAATACCCAGCACCAGCTCCACACCAATGGTACCTGCAATCCACACCGGAGCATGTACGGGCAATGACAGGTGGGTCAGTGACAGGAAATCCCAAAGCCAGTGAAAAATAATCATCGGCAACAGGTTATTGAGACGGAGGGTGACTGATGCTGCAAACAATCCAAAAATAAAGGTGGTGGCAAGCTGCCCGAGCAGGAGCACCCACGAGTGGTGGGCAATAATGTTGATCGCATGGAGGGAAGAGAAGGCCAGTGCGCTGATGAGGACGGCACGTTGGGTGGTTTGTGTTTTTAGCAGCGACTGAAGTATAATACCGCGGAACATCAGTTCTTCCGAAATACCAACAAACAAGGTCACCAATCCGGTCAACAGGAAACCATACCATTGCCCATTCTCTATGGATTGAGAACGGATAGTCCAGACAAGCATTCCCCACGCGACTATCAGCGTCAGGTAGAGCGGAGACATCCAACCCAATGCCCGGGAGTGTATCGGACCGAATATGACTTTTGCCTGGTAGAATCGGGCAACAACTATTGCGCACAATAAAGTCATCGCTATCTCGAAAGGGATGAGCACTTTCACCATGGTCAGGGACGGATACACATCATGGTACACCAGACTGGTCAGGGACATGCCGACGGTCATCAGGAGCATGTAGGTGATGTAGGTATAGGTGGCGACGCGGCGTGCCTGGGCAGGGTTCATACGGGGGCAGGTTGTTAGCAAAAATACTGAATTGGAATTTCATTGCGAGCGGAGCGAAGCAATCCTCCACCCTAACCGACTTCAACTTTACACGTCATCGCGAACCTGGGCGAAGCGATCCAACCGTGCCCTGTTAACATCCTCGCGGCCGTCAGGAATTGTCCAGATTCCAATCGCTTCGCTCGCGATGACGGCTACATTAGTAATGATAATGGGTGCTCAATGATTGCTTCGTTCTGCCCGTATCATCACTCCACTTGCAGGCACGACGCCTCATGTGTCCCTCGCATCGGCAAAGGATAACAGCCGAGCTCGCGTTGCAGAGATCGCTTCGCTTGCGATACGGAGATCGCTTCGCTCGCGATGACGGCAGCGTAAGCGATGAGAGAAATTGAGAGGGATGCTTCGCTCCGC
>DNZD01000306.1 GCA_003504855.1 Cytophagales bacterium | reverse complement strand
ATCGTTCCCATGACCTTCAACAGTTTGCTGAAGCAAACTTTAATCCCCACAATCAGTACATTGACGCTTGGTTTTCCTGGGGCATTTTAGGGCTTTTGGTGTTGTTGACATTAATTGTTCGCCCCATGTATATGGCTATCATGCACGAAAGTACATTGGGTTTCTTGAGCTTGTTCCCCTTCCTGATTTACGGGATGACCGAAGTATTTCTGGGACGATACCAGGGAGTCGTTTTTTTTATCTTCTTGCATCAGGCTTTTGTATTATTGTATACGCAACAGAACAAATCGTTTTCGATAAAGGAAACTTGACCATCGTAGCCTTATAATAGGAGATCATGTCAAATGTCTTTCGAATATTCTTCTTTTTCGGGGATTTGGTTCTGTTGAACATCTCAATTTGGGGCTCTTACATAGTGTCCTACACAACGATTACCACCAACGAAAGAATTAATCTGGTTTATCTCATAATATTCAGCAACCTCACCTGGTTTTTTTTAATTAGCATTACAAATCCATACGGTATTACTCGTGGTTGGGGGGTGCAAAAGGCATTGCGCAGTCAATTGGTTTATTTAGCGGCTCACTTACTGGTCGTAGCCTTTCTGATTTTCTTTTTCCGTAAATCGTATGCGCCTCTTCAAGTTGGCTTGATGTATTTGTTTTTTGTTCCTGGTTTTTTTGCTTGGAAGCTACTAGTACTATATATCCGAACAAGCTTTACAGAGGGTAGCGTCAAGGTCAGAAATATGATCCTTCTTGGGGAGGACGGGTTGATACGTGAAGTGCGCAGGTATTACTTGCAGCATCCAGATGAAAAACTTCGCTTCTTGCGTGCTTTTGTTGAGGACAAGGAAAATCTTGATCTTGATCGGATACAAGATTTCTGTACCACCAATTTGGTTCATGAGATTTTCTACTGCGTCAGTACGGTTAATCCGACTAATTTCCGTCGACTTATTGATTTTGGATTAAATAGATTTATTAGAGTTAAAGTAATAAATGGAACTTTCGGAAAATCAAAAAATGAGTTTTCGTTAACCAACGAGGATCGGTTATTGGAAGTCAATCATTCAGTTGTGCCTTTGGATGATTTTTGGGGTCAATTCGCAAAGCGAATAGTGGACATCGTCTTCAGTACGCTTATCCTTGTGTTTGTGCTGAGTTGGTTAGTTCCCTTGATTGGACTCCTCATACGGATAGACAGCAAAGGCCCGATCTTCTTTGTTCAAAAACGAGCCGGCCTAAATAATAATGCATTTAACTGCCTTAAGTTCCGAACGATGGTTATTAACTTCGATGCGGATTCTAAACAGGCAACCAAAGATGATCCTAGAATCACACGCATTGGTAAATTTTTGAGAAAAAGCAGCCTTGATGAATTTCCCCAGTTCATTAATGTTCTTCTCGGTGATATGTCTCTTATTGGCCCGCGACCCCATCCGCTAAAGTTGAATGAGGATTTTGAAAGACATATCCATGACCTGCAATCCAGGCATTATGTAAAACCGGGAATTACGGGCCTTGCGCAAAGTATGGGTTATAGAGGAGAAACAAGAAATTTGATCGATATGAAGAATCGAATAGCCATGGACCGGTATTATGTTGAAAATTGGTCTCTTTGGCTGGATATAAAAATTATTTTTAGAACCATCGTTTCGCTAGTTAAGGGAAGTGAGAATGCCTATTAAAATATGATCAATTTTCTTCAAATATTCTCTTTTTCTGTAATCGCATTTCTTATTGCTTTCCTATTGTTCCCAGTTACTATAAAGATATTTAAGCAACTGAATTGGTTCGATACACCTGGTACCCACAAAATTCATTCAGCATCAGTCCCGTCAATGGGCGGCGTGGCTATTCTGGTAGGTGCCTCTCTGGCCTTACTGATGATATTGCCGCTTCAACAGTGGATCAGTTTTCGATACTTTTTTACATCCATGGCTTTAATGTTCCTTATCGGATTGAGGGATGATGTTTTGGCATTAACACCGCGACAGAAACTCTTCAGTCAATTCCTACCGGTATTTGTTCTGGTATTCCTGGACCGAACACTGCTTTCTTCTTTCTATGGCCTGTTTGGCGAAGGAGAGTTTCCACGCTGGTTGACATACAGCGTTACCCTATTCACGGTTGTAATCATTACCAATGCATACAACCTGGCCGATGGAATTGATGGACTGGCTGCAACTGTCGGTATTTTTGCAACCGTCTTTTTTGGTGTTTGGTTTTACCTGGCTGGCGAACCATACCTCAGTTTAATCTCACTTTGCTTTGGCGGCGCATTGATTGCATTTATCCTTTTCAACTGGCAACCATCCAGTATTTTCATGGGTGATACCGGCGCACTGATGGTAGGCCTTCTTTTGTCATTTCTGGCCATCCGATTTATTAACCTCAATTATGCCCTTCAGGTCGACAATTCCTATCGCTTCAGTGCATCGATTTCCACAGCATTAGCGGTACTCATCGTTCCTATTTTTGACACATTAAGGGTCATCATCCTGCGACTTAAGATGGGCCAATCTCCATTCCGTGCTGACCGAAAGCATCTTCATCACCGGCTCCTGGCCATGGGCATGACCCATGCCGAGGCCGTAAAGTGGCTCGCTCTGATGAACCTGGGATTCATAATTCTGGCAGTTGTCCTGAAAGCACTCCCGGATCAGGTCATGATTCCCCTCCTTGTTCTCCTGTGTTTGGTGATTAGTTTTGTACTCAAATGGAAGGAGCCTGCCTCCGATAACCCGACTCATGATGCTTGACCAGATTACCCGTCTAAAAAATGAAATTTCCACACTCAAGGTGGAAACGGCAGAAGCGGTGGAAGCATTTCGCCTGACCTACCTGAGCCGAAAAGGCATTATTCCTCAGCTTTTTGATTCCATGCGAAACCTGTCGCCGGATCAAAAAAAGGAGGTAGGAAAACCACTCAATGAACTGAAGCAGCTGGCTGAATCACTGTGGAAGGAATGGTCGGAGCGAACCGTACACATTGGTGCCCGGCAGGAGGTGGACATCGATTTAACACTTCCACCGGTGCCAGATACCGTGGGCTCCCTCCACCCGCTCAACCTTACTCGTTACCGGATCATCGAAATATTTGAACGCCTCGGATTCAATGTGGCTGATGGCCCCGAGATTGAAGATGACTATCACAATTTCACAGCATTGAATTTTCCCGAAAATCATCCGGCCCGTGAAATGCAGGATACCTTTTTCATCACCAAAAATCCGGATGTATTGCTCCGCACCCACACCTCCAATGTGCAGATTCGATTGATGGAAAAACAAAAACCACCCATCCGTGCCATCATGCCAGGAAGGGTGTACCGCAACGAGGCCATCTCTGCACGGGCACACTGTTTCTTTCACCAGGTGGAAGGGCTGTATGTTGACAAACATGTGAGCTTCGCTGACCTGAAGCAAACCCTGTATCACTTTGCCAAGGAAATGTTTGGACCGGAGACAAAAATCCGTCTGAGGCCATCTTTCTTTCCTTTCACTGAACCAAGTGCTGAAATCGATATTTCCTGCCTAATCTGTCATGGCAAAGGCTGTAATATTTGTAAGCAGTCGGGCTGGGTGGAAATTGCAGGTTCTGGCATGGTGCACCCCAATGTATTGCGAAATAGTAAGGTAGACCCGGATGAATTTACCGGCTTTGCCTTTGGTATGGGCATCGAGCGCGTCACCATGCTACGCTATGGCATTGATGACCTGCGTCTGTTTTCGGAAAACGATGTACGCTTCCTCCGGCAGTTTAAACCCGTATTCGGTTAACCTGTTATATGATTTCCATTCGTACCGTCGCAGTTGTTGGAGCAGGTACCATGGGCCTGGGCATCGCACAAGTATGCGCGATGTACGGATATGCAACGGTGCTGGCTGATTTGAATGGTGATCAACTCAGCAAGGCCACCAGCATAATTCGTCAGCAACTCGAGTCGCTTGTTGCCAAGGGGAAATTGGATGCAAAACGAAAGGATGAATCGCTCAATCGACTTTCATTCACCACAGACTTGGATTTGGTAAAGGCTGATCTCATCATGGAGGCTGTGGTCGAGCGCTTGTCCGTAAAACAGGAATTATTCCAAAGACTTGAAAGGAATAATACCAACGAATGCATGCTGGCTACGAATACATCCTCACTATCTGTTGGTGCTATTTCGTCGGTACTGAAAAACCCGGGGCGTTTTTTAGGTATTCACTTCTTTAATCCGGCGGACCGGATGAAACTCGTGGAATTGATAGGTGGACTCAAAACCCAACCCAAACACCTGGCTATCGCCCGGGAATTCCTGAATTCTTTACAAAAGACCGTGGTTGACGCAAAAGATTCTCCTGGTTTTATCGTTAACCGGGTAGCCAGGCCATATTATGTTGAGGCCTTGCGTCTGTTGGAAGAGAATTCAGCTGATGTGGCGACAATTGATGCGCTGATGCAGTCGGCTGGATTTCGGATGGGCCCGTTTGCATTGATGGACCTGATTGGGTTGGACACGAATTTGGCCGTAACCCGATCGGTATTTGAGGGATTTGACCAGCATATCCGTTTTCTCCCGAGCCCCATTCAACAGGAGTTGGTTGAGCAGGGCAAGACGGGGGTTAAGGCCGGGGCTGGATTTTATGATTACGCCGGGAAGGCATGAAGAGAATTTTCATCATAGCGCTGTTGTTCGTAGGGTGCAACCGGGACCTATCGGATGATCCCATTCCCTATAATAATTTTCCTCCCCTGGTGCTGTCCCTGGGATTTCCTGAAAATATCAAGTTGGCCGTAGACGGCGGGTATCGGGTAATTGGTGCGATCGGAGTTCGGGGAGTAATTGTGTACCGCACCAACTCAACTACGTATCAGGCGTTCGAGGTCAATTGCTCCTATCACCCCAATGAAGCGGCATCCAACGTTTCTGTCCACACCTCCGGACTATATATGGTTTGCACGGGATGCAACTCCACCTTCAACTTTACAGGTCAGCCAACCGGTGGCATTGCCTGGCGTCCGCTCAGGCGCTATCGAACCGAACTAGTGGGTTCGAATCTCACCATTACCAGCGATGTCTTGAACTGATTACTGCTGTTTTTTCAGCAAGCTGTTGTGTCGGCTATACACAAAATAGATCACCAACCCGACAATCATCCAACTGAAAGCCGCTTTGAGGGTATTGCTATCCAGGGAGAAGATCAAGGCAGAGCAGATCAGAATGCCGAGAATGGGAACAACAGGTACCCATGGCGTGCGGAAAGGGCGATTGGCGTTTGGATCTGTCCTTCGCATCACGAGAATACCGGCACATACCAGCACGAATGCAAACAGGGTTCCGAAACTGGTCAGATCACCCGCGACACTACCGGGAACAAAGCCACCAAACAGGGAGACGAACACGAATAGAATCATGTTTGATTTGAATGGGGTTCGAAACTTCGTGTGCAGCTGAGAGAAAACGCTGGGCACAAGACCATCTTTTGACATGGAATAGAAGACGCGGGACTGCCCCATCAACATCACCAGAATAACTGAGGAGAATCCTGCCAGGATAGCCAGGGTTACCAGTTTTGAAAGCCAGCCAAAACCATGCATGTAGGTTTCAATGGCGTAGGCTACAGAGGCTTCTTTTCCTGCCACTTTAAATTCACTCCAGTTGGCAACCCCGGTAAGCATGCGGGAGAATAACACAAAAAGAATAGTACAGATCAGCAATGACCCCAGAATACCAATCGGCATATCCCGTTTTGGATTCTTGGCTTCTTGCGCTGCAGTAGATACTGCATCAAATCCTATGAAGGCGAAGAATACGATACTGGCACCACCAAGGACGCCTCCCCAGCCATGGCGATTCCAGGCTTCGTGTCCGGATTGCAGTGGAATAGTAAATGGCGTGTAATTGGCCTCGTTGATAAAGCCCCAACCCACGGCAATGACAATCAAAACGATAGAGACCTTCACGAGAACGATCACGGCATTGAGATTGGCAGACTCTTTTGTTCCTTTGATCAGCACGGCGGTGAGCAAAAACAAGATGAAGATCGCAGGAAGGTTAACAATTCCTGTTGCAGAACCATCAACAGCCGTTTCAAACGGCGAGTGGCTCCATTCGAAAGGTATCCACCCATTGGTTAGTTTATTCAAGTATTCGCTCCACGCAATTGAAACAGTGGCCGAAGCCAACGCATATTCAAGCACGAGGGCCCAACCAATAATCCAGGCGATAAACTCGCCCATGGTAACGTAGGCATAAGCATAGGCGCTTCCGGCGATCGGAATCATAGAAGCAAATTCAGCGTAGCAAAGACCGGCAAAGGCACAACCGACACCGGCAATAATATATGAGATCACTACGGCTGGCCCGGCGGCATCACCGGCAGCAGCGGCTGTGCGCACAAAGAGTCCGGCGCCGATAATGGCACCAATACCAAGAGCAATCAGGTTAAGTGATCCGAGGGTTCGCTTGAGGCCTTTTTCGCCGTCTCCGGCCTGCTCCATCAGCTGATTCAAAGGTTTCTTGATAAATAGACTCATGCGGTTCGTTTGGTTAGTCGATCCTAAAAGTAAAAATAATAACGCATTAACAAAGCGGCCTCCGGATGACCGGCAGGATTCAATTACCGGGAAAGTAAGTCGAGCACTTCGGAGGCAATACGCTCGCGATCGTGGGGCCTGTTTCCCAGGATCACCAACAGCAATTTCTCTTCCGGCAGGGTTACGTAATTGGCATAAAAGCCACCCTGGCTACCGGTGTGCCCTACGGTTTTCCTTCCATCGGGCATTTGGCCAATAAACCACGACCAGCCAATGAACGGCGGAGCTTCACCTAGCCAACCCGGGAATGTCTTGACTGTAGAGGCTTCAGTCTGCAACGCTGGTTTCAGGATAATGCCGTTGCGCATGGCAAGTTCGTACAAGCGGAGTTCATTCACAGAACTCCACACGCCACCATTTCCTGCTGCGCAGAAGGTAGGCTCTTCACCATAGTCATCTTCCGTCCACACACCGCCGATTTTGGAATAGCCATGCGATACAACGGACCTGGGGTGCGCGCCATCAGTTATGGTGCTTGCGCTCATGCCTGCTCGTTGAAAAATATTCGCAGACACTACGTCTTGCCATTTTTTGCCAGTGACTTGTTCGATGATCAGGGCGAGGCCGTTAAACGCAGGATTCGAGTAATTATACTTTGTTCCCGGCTCAAACTCCAGGCTGTCGGCCTGGGTGATGGGATACCAGTTCTCTGCATCGTTGGCGGTAAGATAAAATACACTGTCTTGTTGTACCGGCCGCACATCGGGCAAGCCGGAGGTGTGGGTGAGGAGATGTTTGATTTTTACCCGTTGTGCAATCTCCTTGTGTTTAAAGGAAGGAAAGTATTTATACAAACTGTCTTCTGCCGATAGCTTTCCCTCGTCCTGCAATTGAAGAATGGTGTTGGAGACAAACGTTTTTGAAATGGATCCAACATTAAAAAGTGTATTGGGAGTAATGGCTTCTTGGGTCGTGAGATCTGCAAGTCCATATCCCCGGGAGAAAATTACGACTGTATCCTTCATCAGCAGCACCGCCACGCCTGGCTCCTGATCCGAAAACTCCTTCTTGAAATAGGCATCAAGTCTGGCATTCAGGTCAGGCTGGGTGCAGGATGAAAGAAGAACCCCTAGAAGTAACAGCCTCACATTCATTGGACTTTACCGGTTAGTTGACGGATCAGGGCTACTTCGTCAGCGCGGTATGCAGTGCCATCCTTTCTGAAGATGTCATGAAACCAAACAGCTGGTTCCGGCGAGCCCTCCTTCGATCCCCATGGAAAGATGGTGTTGGTTTTACCACTCACCAAACCCCAATTGATAGCACCAACCCGGTATTTCTTCAGGATGGGCATATTTTTTTCAAACGTGCTGTTATTCGTACGGGCCATGTACTCGCTACAGATCACTGGCCGACCCAGTTGTTGAAGTGTGTGAATCTCGGCTTCGAGGTGTTCCGGCTTGCTATAGTTATGAAACGTAATGACATCAGAGTTTCGGAGTTGAAATTCGTTGTAGCGCTTAAACGGAGCGTCACTGTTCCAGGTGGCACAGGTCAGGGGTTGAGTCGGGCGTACACTCCAGGCCCACTGAAAGACTTTCTCCATAAAGGGGAACGAGATGTCAGTCATATCACTGTTGCCTGGTTCATTGTAGAGATCCCACATCAATATGCGGGGATCTTTCCCGAACCGGCTTAGGATGCCCCGTGTATACTCTTCCAGAGAAGTCCAGGTCGAAGGGTCCTTGAGGCGGGCAGGACCCGGCGCACGCAGCCAACCGCTGTTGTGCACACCCGGCAGAGGCGCTGGCTGTTTGCCCGGCTTGGGATCCGGCAACCAGCAATCGTCAAATAAGACAAATACAACTTTGATCTGGTGATGGTTGGCCATGTCCAAAAACTTGTCAATTCGGCCGGTAAATCCTGTCTTGTCGGTTTCCCAGGCGAGATTGTGGAGGTAAACACGCACCACATTAAACCCCAATCCCTGGGCCCAGCCAAGCTCCCGGTCGATGGTCACCGGATCAAACGTATCCGCCTGCCACATTTCTAATTCATTGATGGCGGTGCTGGGAATAAAATTGCAACCGGCCAGCCAGGGCTGTTGCGAATACCAGTCATTCGCTTGCCGTGCACTCCACTGATTTTGCGCTTGCGCTAGGCCAACGGAGAGGAAGAATAAGAGCAACAATATATTTTTCATGAAAGTTTGATTAGTTCTTATCTGCCTTATCCAGGTCGGGCAGGGTAAAGTTGTCCAGTGGACTTGGTAGCTTCATCATGGCTTCAATATCTTTCACCGTACGGGGAGCCAGGG
>DNZD01000101.1 GCA_003504855.1 Cytophagales bacterium | reverse complement strand
GGAAGCCGCCACCACCACCACCGCTGCGGTAGTTGTTGGGTCTTTCTTCCCGGGGACGAGCCTCATTCACCACGAGGTTCTTACCTTGAAAGTCAGCACCATTCAGGCTGGTAATGGCCTGACGGGCAGCGCCATCATCGGACATCTCTACGAAACCGAATCCACGGCTGCGCTGAGTTACTTTGTCCATGATGATCTTTGCAGAGGTTACTTCCCCATACGCTGCAAAATGTGACTTGAGCTGGTCTTCGGTGGCCTTCCAGGGAATGTTGGCTACATAAATGTTCATGTGTACTGTTGAAATTAGTTAATGTTTAAACCGTTAATCGCTAATCTCAACTCAACTGAAGTACTAAGAAACCTTATGTGCCTACAGAGGCCGAGCATCAATTAACCGGGTAAATATAACCATATTTTAATTAACCAAATCCAAGTTCCTGAGTGGTCAGGGCTGGTGATAAGCGTAAATCCCCCATAATGACCAAAAATAACTGATTTGGCCCGGATTGGCCGCTTTAAACTACATCTTAGGGCGTAGATAGCCGGGGTTCTGTTCCATGAACTTTTTGAGGTTTCCCATGGCGGTAGCCCTGATTCTGTTTTGAATCATCGGTGTCCAGCCCAGCAGTTTTCCGGATAATCCCAACGCCATGCCTGACCATCGCCATAAGTCAAAGGAGTCTTTGTGTTGGATGATGAGCCCGTCTTTGAATTGAAAGGTGGCGTGGATAATGTTATGCACGGATCTGCCTGTGCGGGAGAAGGAATAATAGGCATCCCACCGGCACGATCCGGTGTTATCCTGCGCAGCAACTTCGGATAACACGACACGCAGGTCTTTGCTGGCGGCTGTAAGCATGTGCCACATGGCCTTTGCTTCACCAGCATTCAAATGCTGAAACACCGGGTCGGAGAAGGTGACGTCATCATGATAGCAGGCCTGCATCGACTTCCAGTCTTTTTGACCAAAGGCGGTATAGAATCGCTCAATGCAGGCTGTGTTATTCATGACTTATTGGGGTTTCTTGTTCCAGGAAAAAGTAAAGACATCCGGTCGGGCATAGTGACCGATAACGTCAAAGTCCATTTTGGCTTTGATGATTTCCCGGGTGTCGATTTCAGCGCTTACGATTCCCTCCTGGCCAAAGAGCGGACCGGCCAGCACCTTGCCAAGTGGATTAATAATTACGCTTCCACCAGAACTAGGTAAACCACTGTTCGTTGTCGGGAGTATTTTTTGATATTCAGGAGGGTATTGATCAGCGGTCAGGTATTGGTTGCATCCCAATACAAAGCACCGGCTTTCACAGGCGATGTGGGTGAGTGTGGCTTGCCAGGAATCCCGGCAATCGGCTGTGGGGGCGAGGTATAACTCAATACCTTGTTCATACAACGCCATGCGCGCAGCAGGCATGTAGTTTTCCCAGCAGATGAGTCCGCCCATCTTGCCCAATGGCGTATCAACTACCTGCAGGTCGCTTCCATCTCCTTCACCCCAAATGATCCGTTCTGCCGCAGTGGGTTTGATTTTCCGGTGACGATGAATTAACTGTCCTTCCGGAGAGAAGTAAAGCAAGGAGCAGTATAAGGTATCGCTGACCTTGTCTTTTTCAGTAACACCAACAACGACAAATGCTTTTGCGTTTTTGGCCCAGGCAGCGATCTGTTGTGTTTCAGGGCCTGGAACTTCTACACTGTTTTCCCAGTAGCTGAGAAACATCTCACGGCCTTCCGGTGTACGTCCTCCGATGTTCGTACCAAATGTCAATCCACGCGGATAGCCGGGGATAATGACTTCCGGGAAAAGTATAAGTGAAGATTTTTTTGATGCGCAATCGCGAATCAGGTCGCCAATGCGCTGCAGTGTTTTTGCCTTATCAAAGAAGGCGGGGCTGGCTTGAACAACGGAAGCTTGGAAGACAGCCATGCCGTTTAGTATACCCGATCAACGGCACCTGAACCATACACCTTTTTCGTCAGGGTCTTGGTATTGCCTTTGTGCTTTACGTTGCCACTGCCCAACACATAAGCTTCCAGGCTGGAGGTGACATTTACTTCTGCGGAACCACTTCCACTCACCCGAACCTTGCCGGTTTCCAACGGGCATTCATATCCTTTCAGATTGCCGCTGCCACTGAGGTTTGCGTCAATAGACGTTGCATACCCGCGGAGGATCAGGTTGCCACTTCCGCTAAGCTCGGCTTTAACTGTATTACCCTTGATGTCAACATCCATCGTACCGCTGCCCGCTACACCCAGGGTCAGGTAATCAGAGGCGATGGAGTTTTCTGAGAGAATCTTGCCGCTGCCATTAACCTGCAATTCGGTGATGGACTTCATGCTGACATAAACCTTCATTGTCTGGTTAATCTTGATATCATCAATCTTGGCCCAGATGCTTTTGTTCGGATTCTCAGGTTTGCGCTCAACATTGATCAGCAGTACACCATTTTCTACTTTAATCTCAGTGACGTCGATGATTTCCTGTAAGGCTTCCACCACCACCTCTTGTTTGTTGGTCTGCTTCAGCATCACGGTATAGTTGGAGTTGCAGTAGATGCTCTTGAATTCAGGAAGTTCAAGTGTCTTTTTAATGTTTTGGCCAAAGGCTATGGACGCAGCTGACAGGACCAGGAGCGACAAAACGATGAGGAAGAAGAGGACGTTGATTTTTCTCATGGTGAAACCGATTAAAGATGAAATGTGCGCTCCGTAGTTAATCCTATCAAAGTCAGGACGTTAAAACTACATACAAAGCGACAAATTGTCCAAAAATCCGGTTGAAATAACCGGAGTCAGGAGCGGGGCTTCCGGAAAATGAGCCGGTACACCACGATGAAAATGACAAACCCGATGGCCATGGCCACCATGACTCCTGGGGTAATAAGGCTGGTTGCGTGCATGTGAGTGCGCTTCTGTGGGCTAAAACCTGATCCGAAGCTGAAATTTAAGATCATTTTGGCTATTATCTGCTATTCCGTCTGTACCAGATCCGATGGAATCCTGGTGGTCGTAGAAGGATCCTGACCACCGAAGCCAGCAGTCCACCTGTTCGCTGATGGGATATTGGACCATCACCACATTTCGGATACCAGTGCCGTAGAGGGCGGGAAACGAGAAGGCCAGCCAGACATCACTTTCGTACAGATATTGGCGATTGTCGAAATCGTCGGTGTCGAACAGGGCGTGCCGCAATGTAAGGGTCCATTTACGAACCCGGAGGCGGATGTCCTGTGCCATGGCGATACCGGTTGTCACCTTCCCGGATTGCATAAAACGACTTGCTTGTATCCGGGTCTTTAGGGCCAGTGCCGGTGTTGGCTGATAGTTGGCCGACAAAAGCATGGTATGCCTTGTGGTGGAGGTCGTTTGATACACGGGTACAGCATCACCATTTCTTGGTTTGGTTTCTTCCCGCAGCTGACCAATCAGGGTTACCTGCCTGGACGGTTGGGCAGTAACACGAACAAGCCATTCATATCCTTCTCCAGGGGCATATGCCCTAAAGTGCAGCCAGGGAAAACGATAAACATCAATGAATGAGCTGATGGCAATCCGGCGACTCACCCGATATTTCAATCCGGTATAGAGGCCTTGTTCATTTTGCGGGTTGGTACTTTCCGCGAAAGCGTTGGCGCTCATCGTATGAAAATTCCGATCGAAAGAACGAAGCAGGAAAGAGATTTCGAGATTACCCGGCAGGCTCATCAGCGCGCCAACCGTAATCGCATGGCCGCCTCCTTCAGCCTGCGCAGCTTCGCCGAACAGGGTAGCTGGTCCCCATGTCCCGGAAAAATATGCACTCACCTGGCGGAGTTCACTTCCGCGAAAAGCAAATTGGTTGTAGGGAGTCGGTGCTGGCGTGTAAGGCCTGTCAAAACCTGTATACTGGGTGAGTACCCCTGCTTCGAGACGTTGGGATCTAAAGCTCAGTATGGAGCCCCAGGTTACTTGCTGCATCGCCTTGCGGGTAATTAGTTCAACCGTCGTGCGATGTTGCCCTGAACTTATCAATGAGGTGATCGCAGCATCGGTGGATGAATCAGTCGGATGTGCATCGTGCCGCAACCGGGAATAAAACATATGAACCTGTAAAAACCGATTGACGCGGAGTGTTGTTGCGATCCCCCGAAGCAATTGATTTTCATTCAGCGAAGTGTATGGCACGAATCCCAGCGTACTGCGACGGGTGGTGGCGATGGTCTCAGCGTTCTTGCCAAACCCAAAGACGCTGCCCAGCACAAGGCCCTGCCCGAACTGCGCCTGATAATCTCCCAGGATCAGATTACTGATGCGCCCTTTGTTCTGCACTTGCAGGTGCGCGGACCAATAGTCAACGCCGTAGTAGCGCATCGACGGATTCCATTGAAGCGGCTCGCCGGCATCTTTTTCTCCGGTGACCCCGAGGCTAAAGTCATTGCTGCTGCTTACACGGTATCGGAAGTACAATTTATCTGGCGACCCAAGGTAACGGCGGGCCGTATCACGGCTTTGATAACCAGCCCTTGTCTCCAGGGTGCGCTGCCACCGGACCAGCAGGTAGTTATTGTTCTCGTGTGCGATTCGCTGGAACAGCGCTTTGTTCAGGGCTGACTTCGGATCTGAAATCACCAGGAAAGATTGGATGCGGTAGAAGGTCTCGCGGTCCAGAATGGGAATGGTTTGCAATTCATACAAGGATAAAAGCGGACCTGTCTGATCGCGATATGCCAGTATGGCTTCTATTTGCTGATCACTCAGCAGCATCAATGACTGCAATTGTTCGCGGGTAGCTGTATTGAGGTCGAGTGGTTGTGAAAGTTGCTGGATCAGATTTTCATAGAGTGATTCGTAATTGAGGTCGTCTTGTCGCTGCGCGAACAGTTCGTCCGCCAATCGTTCAGCTATTTCCTGCCGGTTTTCTGTTTGTGCCAGCGCAGGTATGACGAAGAGTAGTCCGATCAGGATGTTTTTCATGTTCCTGATTTTGTGAGGGCCCACCCCACGGTAGTTTGGGCCGAATACCCGGTCATCGAACCATACCGGATACCGGCGTCCAGTTTTAATCTCTTTTTCCGAAAACCTGTTCCGAATGAAATAACGGCTGGGTTTAGCTGCATCCCACTGCGTAGAAACACTGTTGACCGAAAGGAATATTCAAATCCCAGCCTGATGGCGACCGGATAATCTAATTCCTTGGCAGCTTCAAGGGCCAGGGTATAGGAGGAGGTGGGATGGAACCCGACACCAGCGATGAAACGAACGGGCAAGAGTTCCCTGGTTGTTATGTGGGCCCGGTTGCTATTGGTGATGCTTGCTCCAAAGGTCAGTTGCGTTGTGAGTCGGCTAAGAAATCCAAGGTCAACACTCCATCCGCTCCTGACGGGAAAATTAACGGCCTGGTACTCCACCAGGTTGACACGCAAGCCCAGCGAGGTGCGATGAATCTGATGACCTACTCCGGCAATGAGGGTTTGTTCGTTATATGTTGCATCTCCAAAACGAACGGCCCCCATTCCAAGTCCGAGGTCTTTTTTTCGGATCACCAAGCCGGCACAGCTTCTGTTTGCGCCTGGGAGGGATGTGCGCTCCTGGGAGGCTATGAAGGCCCCATCATTTGCGTATGCGAGGCCGCCGATGTTATTGAACAAGGATGACT
>DNZD01000008.1 GCA_003504855.1 Cytophagales bacterium | reverse complement strand
ATCTTATAAGGTCCCAGCGATTGCGCCAGGCGTTGTCTCAAATAGAATAGCCTCGATTTCACGGTACCTTCCGGGCAATTCAATACCGAAGCAATTTCATCCAGTTCCAGTTCCATTTCATAGCGAAGCACGATGATTGTGCGTGCCAATTCTCCTTCTTCATCCAACAGTTTGTCCAATGCCTTTCTGAATACAGCCTGATCCATCTGATCACCTCCGAAGTCGGTGTGCGTCGGTGAAATAATCTGATTCAACATAGCCGCATCGCGATTGGCCTCTTTTCTATATTCGTTCTTGCAATAATTATGGGCAACGGCATATAGCCAGGTCGAGAACTTCCTGGCCGGGTCCACCTGCATCGGTCGTTCCAGCACTTTAACAAAAATATCCTGCAATGCATCTTTGGCGCGTTGGGCATCGCGCCAGAGCATTCGGTACAGGAAACGCAACAGGGGAGAGCCGTAGCGTTGGTAGAGTACATCCAACGCCCGGCCCTCACCTTGTTGAAACCTGATCACCAACTCTTCATCGGACAGGCCTGACAGTGATTTTCTAAACAGCATGCCTGTTATTTCTCCAGGATTTCCATGAACACCCGAAATCCGATCCAGGCCTCAGGTTTGTCATAGCTATTGGTACTTCGCATGGTGGACTCTTCGGGTTTGTGGTTCCAACTTCCACCACATGCTTTGCCTTCCTCCAGGCTCATCTCCGCCACATTGCCAACCATATCGTACAACCCAATGTCATTTGGAAAGTAGGCCTCTGTGGGAGACATACTCGAAAATCCATCGGAAGCCAGGACACCATATTTTTTAATACCTGGACAGGGACCGTTATCCGGAACTTTAAAATTCCCCAGGTAGCAACCTTTATTGTTCACGGCACTGTTGCGGAAATCCCAATACCTGAACCAGGGATACAGAATAGAGGGATCATTAAGTGATTTCTTCTCGGGTTTACCATCCTTAATCCAGTTCCCGCCCGGTGGCGTTACTTTTACCTCTACGGTCTGATCTTCCCACTTTATACCCATAGGATCCTTAATACTGGCAGCAGCCAACTGCCATTCCTCGATCGCCGGCAGCCGGAATTTCACTTTCCTATACTTACGACCTTCTGCATGGTTATATTGATCAGTCAACCAGGCACAATAGGCCGTAGCTGCTTCATACGATACGTTAACTGCCGGATAGTTCATGTACCCGTTGGTCACTTTCCGCTTAACGGCCGGCCTGTAGGCGGAATAGTTCTTCATCATGGACAGGGTAGGCTCCGTATACGCACTGAAATCAAAATCATACCGGCTTCGCAAATCGGTCAGGTTGTTGGCGGAGAGGTAATTCAAAAACTGGTTGTATTGCTCATTGGTCACCTCTGATTCCTCTCCGTACAGCGTACTGGTAAAGTACCTGAATCGGCCTTCCACCTTTTTCAGGTCCAGGGGAAAAGGAAAATAGGGTATGGCAACAGATTTACCTTCCTCCAGAAAGCGAGCAACCGCCGACTCTTTACCACTATCCTGAGCAACCCGCTCCATCAAATGACGCAGTTCGGAAGCCTTGGTTACGTTGCCCTCCTTAAGATAGGACTCATACAACAATATCATGGGAACGAGATAATTACTGCTCAATACTTTTCCCGTTGCGTCCGGAGACTCACCGTTGAAGTCAACGCGCAGGTAGTCCAGGAGAAATTCCTTCTCCATGTTCTTTCGAATCTGTGCCACATTGTCGACGTTGGTCAGGCTATGCACGGAAGCGAGCCCTACGATGTACAATGACTCCTTCATGGTGCTCAGGTTGTCTTTCGATACAGTCAGTGCATAGTAGAACTTACGTCCCTGGTTGTCCCTGGGAAGCATGGTGCACAGGGCCTGCCGAAACTGATCGCCTTGCCATGAACCTGTAGCTGTAAGGCCCAGTCCGCTCAGTTTGCGATTAAGGTACTCTTCATTACCCAGCAAATCGAGGTTAAGAATACCAACGTCTTTCCGGATACCGAAGACATCCTGCAACACAAACAGTGGAACCGTGGTGCTCTCACCTTCGGTGATCAATATCGACGAAGGCTCTACCGACATCAGCACATTGTAGCTGTAGGTCAATAAACTGGATGATATCCGGTCGCTGTTAAACAACCGACGGCTAAACTCCTGACGCTGTTCAGCTTTTAAGTCCAGTTCGGATGTGAACTGCAAGAGCGAGTACGCCTCCGGATTTTCCGGATTGCGGGTAAATGCCTGATCCAGGTAGGGTATAGCACTCTTCTGCAATCCTTCATTCCATCCCTTTACCACGAGCCACTCATAGGTGTCGGGTACGGCCTTGGACATGTCTTCAACAATCTCACGCAAGCGAGCGGGAGCTGCCTGGGCATAGCTTGACGCAGCATACAAATTAAACCAGGCATCTGCCTTATGCCGGTCTTTCGAAACTTCTTGTGTCCAGGCAGTAGCCTGGTTGGCATAATAGTTTAATGGTTTGATAACCAGTGTTTTGGGGAGTATTTTCTCCGGCGAAGCCAAGGCACTGAAAGAGCTCAGTAACAGGAATGCAATTGTTAATCGGGACATAGGTTGGTTTTTGAGAACGTAGTACACCCGACTTCCCGGGAGGTTCAATGATCGGACAAATAAAATTCATCACCAGGCGAGGAACTTCTGTTCCGTCGGATTTCCCGGATAAACCAAGAGGGCATCATGCCCGCCCGTAATGATTATCTCATTATTTCTTTCTCACCGACGTCACCTTGCCCACTTTCGTATCGACTTCAATCTTCATCAGCTTACCTCCGGCATAGGTATAGGTAGCGTTCACCTGATCGGGATTCATGATCATGTATTTGCCCGGCGCCAGCTCTTTGACGGTCACGAACGTGGCAAACATATTGGAGTAGATCTCCTTGAGGCCTTTGGGTTCCTTAAAGTATAGATCAATGACACAATACTTCACCTCCTTACCCTGCAAGGTCGTTTTGGCACCGTCCTTGTCGGTCTGATACTTCTGTGCGGCTAGTCGCGTGGTGGTGGCATGAATGTCTTTGGCACCCCGGTTGGCATGACGATAGGCTACACCACTCAGGAAGGTCTCCTGGTCATAGGTAGCATTCACCTCGGATTCGACGTGGATAGACATAATCAACACCTTGGTGTCGGTATTCGAACGAAGGTCCTTGATGATCTTGCCGCCTTCTTTCTTCTCGGTGGCCTTCACCGTGCCGATTACTTTGTCATTAAATGTCACATCGAAATTTGCCTCTGCGATAGGTTGCGAAAACGCCTGACCGGCAACAAACAACAACAGGATGAAAAAAAGAGGGGTGATGAGCTTCATGTTTTGATAGGTTTAAGGACAAGATAATCGTCATCCCTTTAATCACCAACCCCAATACCGGGGTAGTCATTCAACTTGAATGAATGAGCTTATTTTGGTTGGATCAACTGCGCATCCTTCCAAAAAACTTAGTAACTTTTTCGTTCAACTTACCATACGCCAGACCTACCCAATGCCCCGGCCTTTCCATCAAAAAGCCAATGCGAATTCCCGGCTGATTTTATATTTGGTTGTGGCTTTAATTATATATCCGCAATACACTCAATGTCAGCAACTTATTCCAAAATTTAGTGTCCTGAATTCTGACGTAGGGTTGTCCCAAAATTCGGTGTACACCATATACCAGGATCGGCAGGGGTACATGTGGTTCGGCACCGGAGATGGACTAAACCGTTATGACGGCAGGAACATCCGGGTCTTCAAAGCCGGTACAGGGGACCACTCGGCCAATAACAATACCATCCGGGGTAACATTTGTGAAGACCATATCGGCGGTATTTGGTACACCAACGAAACAGGCATCTATAGTTTCGACCCGGCAACTGAACAAATCAGAAAATGGGTCGACTTCAAAACAGATGTCGTGACGTACTATACGGGCATCATGATTGACCATGACCAACGGTTTTGGATGCTAAACCCAACCAAAGGGCTGGTTTGCTTCGATCCAGTAACCAGGCAGTTGACCGAACTTCTTATTCCTGTAACGGTAGCGCAGCCCGAACTTATCATCAGGGCAGAAAAATCCGGCGACGACATCCTCTTGTTCGTTACCGGCCTGCCGGGCATGATTCGATTCAATACCCGTCAAAAGAAATTCGATATTGTCCTGAAGGACCTCCTGTTGACTACGGCTTCCGCAGTGCCTGGAGGCCTCCTGCTTTGGACAGGAAACAAATTGTGGATGTACGATTCCCTGACCAGTCAACTTACATCTGTGCCGATAGAGCCGGGTGCCGTGATACGATCAGCTATCAGGGATCAGGACAACCGCATTTGGATCACGACGCAGGGTCAGGGATTGATGGCATATTGGACTCAAAGCAACAAATCAGTAAGCTTCAAACACGATCCCAACATTGAATCTTCGCTGCCTTTCAATTTTGCCACCACCATGCTGTTGGATCGCACGGGCAACCTGTGGATCGGGACCGATGGGGCAGGGGTTGCCAAACTCGACCTAAAAGCATCCCGGTTCAATCGGTTTCCGGTGCCCGGTGAAACCTACCCGGGACTTAATGAATATTTTGTCCGTTGCCTGTATGAGGACCCTGACGGAAGAATCTGGTTTGGCACCTTGAACCATGGGCTCTGTGTTTACAATCCAATAACGGGAACGGTTGCTACCTTCACTGTATCCGGTTCTAAACCCAGCTCAAAATCATCGAACAACTCGGTCACGAGTCTTCTCGCCATGCCAGATGGAAATCTGCTGGTAGGGCATTCAGACGGAATATTCATGTTGAATAAAAAGTCCGGCATTCTGGAGCCTGTGTTGTTGGCTACTTCCTATCAGGCCCGCGGTGAGTTCAGGGCTTATCAAATGATACGCGAAGACAACCACACCCTGATCTGCGCTACCAGTTACGGCATGGTGAGACTTGTATTGGGGCCCGATGGCAAGTATAAGGCCACAGCACCCTTCCCATTCGCTGGTGCGGCCACAAGCCTGGCTATTCGCGCCGACTCGGTGTGGATCACAACCAGGATGTTTGGACTAACCCTGGCTCACATCAATCAGTTAGCCGACCGCCATTCATCCCCATTACTGGCCCGCATGAACTTGCTAAACATCCATCAGGATGAACTCATGGATAGTATTCTTTGGATTAGCTCGGGCTCTGGATTGATCAGGTTCAATCAGCAGACCCGGCAATACAAAATCCTCAATGAAGCCCATGGCATTAAAGGGAATTTGGTATACGGGTTGATTGAGGACGACCAACACAATTATTGGTTCAGCACCAACTCCGGTTTGTGTTTCATGGATCGGCAAACAGGCAACATCAGGCTCTTTACCGTGAAGGATGGTCTTCAGAGCAACGAGTTCAATAGCAATGCTTTCCACAAAGGACAGTCAGGAACCTTATACTTTGGTGGTGTAAATGGTTTCAACTGGTTCAGGTCGGGAGCAGAACTAAGCCGACAGCCATCCCCAGGCGCTGCGGTCACGGCCGTACTCGTGAACAACGTTCCCGCCCACAACGACAGCACGTTCTATATTTCCAAGCAACTTACGCTTCCATATCACCGAAACGACCTAGCGTTTGAAATGGCGGTCTTTGATTACAGTCAACCTGAATCCAACCAGGTCCAGTACCAACTGGATGGGTGGGAAGACCAATGGTTCACTTCACCATTTATGCTGGTTCGCTATCATAACCTACCGCCGGGCACCTACACCTTCAGGGTACGTGGTTCATCGGGGGGAAATCCCTGGGGTCCGGAGGCCAGTGTACGTATTGTAATAGAAGCCCCATTCTGGATGACGTCCTGGTTTTATTCGGCGGTAGGGGTGATTTTCCTCATCATCGTTATCGCCGTAACGAGAACGAACGCAAGGCGCAAGATCGCCCGCAAATTACAGCAACTGGAAAAACAAAAGGCATTGCTCGAAGAACGGGAACGCATCAGCAAAGACCTGCACGATGATCTGGGAAGCGGCCTGTCGAGGATATTCATCCTCAGCGAAATGACCCGGAAGTCGGGTACACGCGACCAGGAGTTCGCCCAACACCAGCTGGAAAAAATATCGGCAGCTTCTACCGAACTGCTCACCAACCTGGGCAATCTCGTATGGTCGCATAACCCCGCAAACGATTCTCTACTTAAACTCTTTGCCTACATGCGAGAGCATCTGGGCCAGCTTTTCGATGAGACCCCTATCGCCCTGACCATCACCCTTCCGGAGCCTGAGGCAGATATCCTGGTGCCCGCCACCTGGAGGCGCAATGTTTATCTGTCAGTGAAAGAAGCACTCCACAATGTGTTAAAACATGCTCACGCTTCGGTAGCCACCCTCACCGTGGTAATCACCGGGAACACATTATGCATCACCGTGCAGGACAATGGTGTTGGATTTGATGCACAAGCCATCATCCCCGGCAACGGGACAGGCAATATGAAAAAGCGCATTCAGGACTGTGGTGGAACGATGGAAATCAGTAGTGCCCCGGGAAAGGGGGCCCGGATCCAGTTTGATATCCCCATTCCCGCTGCGCCGGATGTAGCACTTTAATGTGATTGACTTGTCGCAGAATACTTCTGAAGTTGCCAAAATGATACGTGTTGCCATCGTAGAAGACATCGACGACATCCGCAAGGGCCTTTCGGTGATTATCAACGAAGGCGTAGACATTGAGTGTACCGCCAATTTCTCCACCGCGGAGAAAGCATTTGACGTGCTGAGCCAGCAACCGGTCGATGTAGTAC
>DNZD01000115.1 GCA_003504855.1 Cytophagales bacterium | reverse complement strand
CCATCTTCAAATTTTCAAATCATCAAATCTTCAAATTTCCTTCACCTCATTCCCCCTTACCTCCATCATCTGCGCATCCACCCCCGATCGCTTCAACATCTCACGCGTGCGCTCAGGCCGGGCATCGGTAATGAAGATCTGCCGGAAGGCACCGTCAGCCACCAGCTGAATCAACCGGTGAATGCGATCATCATCCAGTTTATCAAAAATATCATCGAGCAATATCAACGGCTTTGTATTTCGGTGCGTGGTGAGAAAATCAAATTCGGCCAGCTTTAATCCGATGAGAAAAGACTTCTGCTGACCCTGCGACCCATACCGCCTCAATTCATATCCGTTCAGGTTAAACTCAATCTCATCGCGATGAATCCCAATCGTGGTGCGTCCGAGGGCCAGGTCACGCGTCAGCCGGCTCTTCAGCTCAGCGGCAAAATCAGTAGTACCCAACTCGGACGAATACACCAATTCAATCTCTTCACCTGCTCCGCCGGACAAGAACGCATATCGCTTCGCCAGCAAGGGCGCATATTCCCGGATAAAGTTCTTTCGCCGGTTATGGATGAGATGACCCGTGCTTACCAGTTTCTCATCGTAGCTGTCGAGCAGGTCCTGGTCCACACTGCCGCGCTCAGCAAACATCTTCAGCGCACTGTTGCGTTGCCGCAGCTGCGCCTGATAGGTAATCAGGTTTGATAAGTACCCACGATCCACCTGTGATAACATGGTATCAAAGAACCTGCGCCGGATTTCCCCGCCCGTCCAGATCAACTCAATGTCATTGGGTGCCACCCACACCAATGGGTATTTGCCAATATGTTCCGAGAAGCGCGTGTACTCCGTGCCGTTCTCCGACATCTTCTTTTTGCCTTCGTAATAGCTGCAGCCGACCTCCCATTTTTTTCCCTCCTTCTCGAACAGGCCACTCAGGCGAAAGCCTGTCTCCCCATGCCGGACGGTGGCGGCATCGTCGGAGGGCGCACTGCCTTTGGTGAAACATAAATAATGTATGGCCTCCAGCAGATTGGTTTTCCCGCTGCCATTCTTGCCCAAAAAGCAATGCAGGTTTCCCCGGAACTCCAGATGCCCCTCCGCGTAATTTTTGAAGTTGACCAAATGGAGTTTTTCGAGGCGCATGAGGGGCTAAGGGGGTTTGGACTGAGGCTTGTTGGGAATTGTGAATTTCAGGGCTATTTTCGCAGTCCGATTCAAAAGTAATGCATATGGCGACGACTGCCCAAGCTAAAACCAAAGGCCCCAAAGACAAGATGGAATTCTCCAAAGAGACCTACCTGCGCTGGTATGAAATGATGTACCTCATGCGCAAATTCGAAGATAAAGCCGGCCAGTTGTACGGTATGCAGAAGATCCGCGGCTTCTGTCATTTATATATTGGTCAGGAGGCCTGTGCGGCCGGTGCGATCACGGCCCTCACCAAGGATGACAAGTGGATCACAGCCTACCGCGACCACGCACACCCACTCGGATTGGGCACCGACCCGAAGGCCGTAATGGCTGAACTATATGGCAAAGAAACAGGTATCTCCAAAGGCAAAGGGGGTTCCATGCACATCTTTGACAAGGACAAGCATTTCTTCGGTGGTCATGGTATCGTTGGAGGACAGATTCCACTCGGTGCCGGCATTGCCTTCGCCGAGAAATACCAGAAAACGAAGAATGTCTGCATATGCTATATGGGCGATGGCGCCGTTCGTCAGGGGGCTTTCCATGAGACCCTGAACCTGGCCATGCTCTGGAAGCTGCCCGTCATTTTTGTGATTGAGAACAACGGCTACGCCATGGGTACTTCTGTGAAGCGTACCTCCAACGTGACTGAATTGTATACACTGGGCGAAGGCTATGATATTCCTTCCGAGCCCGTCGATGCCATGAGTGTGGAGGCCGTTCACATCGCAGTTGCCCGTGCTGCGGAACGCGCCCGCGCCGGAGAAGGCCCGACCCTGTTGGAATTCCGCACGTACCGTTACAAAGGTCACTCGATGTCCGACCCCCAGAAATACCGGACCAAAGAGGAAGTGGAAGAATACAAGCAGCGGGACCCGGTTGAAGTGGTGAAGCGCACCATCCTGGACAAGAAAATGGCTACCGAGCAGGAAATCGAAGTGATCGAAGCACGGGTACACAGCCAGGTAGATGAGAGCGTGAAGTTTGCCGAAGAGTCTGCCTTCCCCGACCCTTCGGAAGCTACCACCGACATCTATGCAGAGCCCAACTATCCATTCGTCAACGACTAACCCAACCTTGGCACCCGGGTTTGTTTAATGGGCCCGAATATTTAGTTTTGCAGCCCCATTCCGCGCTGGCGGAGGGCAATTACCGTCAGAAACATGGCAAAAAACGAAGAAAAGAAGGATATCCTCGAGAACCCCGAGGTATTGGCCGAGAAAGTAACAACTGCTGAGCACTGGCTCGAGGAGAACCCGAAGATCGTTTTCGGTGTATTGGGTCTGGTGGCCCTCCTGGTGGCCGGCTTCTACGGATTCCGTTATTGGATTGGTACGCAGGACAAAGAGGCCCAGAAGGATATGTTTCAGGCCGTTCGGTATTTTGAAGCCGACAGCCTCAACCTGGCCCTTGAAGGCGATGGAAACAACCTCGGTTTCAAGCAGATCATCGATGAGTATTCGATGACCGATGCCGCCAACCTGGCGAACTTCTACGCTGGCGCTATTTGCCTGAAGCAGGGAAAATTCCAACTGGCAATCTTCTATTTCGAAGACTTTAAGTCGGAAGATGCCATTGTGCAGGCCCGGGCTTACAGCCTGATGGGCGATGCGTACATGGAGCAAAAGAAATTTGATGAGGCCGCCAACTTTTACAACAAGGCTGCCAACCACAATCCGAACAAATATTTTACACCGGGCTATCTGATGAAGGCTGCCCTGGCGCATACTAAGTTGAACGAAACTGATAAAGCCATCAAAGCTTATCAGCGCATTATCGATGAGTACTTCGACAGTGCTGAGTACCAGAACGCGCGCAAATTTAAAGCACGTCTGGAGCCCAATTCCTGATCTCTTTTACTAAACGTATATTTGGGGCTGTATCAGCATGATTGATACAGCCCCATTTTTTATTTCAACCTATGTCTGGCATA
>DNZD01000011.1 GCA_003504855.1 Cytophagales bacterium | reverse complement strand
CTGGCATGGTAGAGTACGGCATCGTTGCTGCAGATAGCGCCGTGACCTTTGATTCCAACCTTACCTTCAAGCCCGATGCTAAGTTCAGGGCTCAACGTCTCGACATTGACGTATACGTGCCGGTTCACCAAAAGCTGGTAATTGATGCGGCCTTGTGGCGGCTGATTGACACCGATGTTATTTCTGATGGCTCTTACCGACGAATCATGTTGAATGAAGAAACCCAAACCTGGGAAGTAACCGAACACGGCCTCACCTGCGCATCATGCCCACCCACTCTCGAAGGAAAAGAGTATTCGTCATCTGACAACGACGAACGGCAAAGCGACCTGCGCGACTTCAATTCACTGGACCTGCAAGGCATGTTTGATGTGCGGATTGAACAAGGCGATCACTATCAGGTAGACGTCGAAGGGGATGATGAAGAACGCAGACATTATGAAGTCTATGTTAATGGCGAGACCCTGGTGGTTGACTTTGATGACGACAAACGGTTCTGGAAGCGGAATCTGTTGAGTCGCCCCGAGATTCGCATCCGCATCACCATGCCCAACTTGAAAAACCTGGATATCTCCGGTGCCGGCAAACTGAGGTTCAGTGGATTTCAGGAAGAATCGATCAACATTGAAATGACCGGTGCCGTATCCGCAGAAGGCGATGTGGAATCCGAGAAAATGACCGTGAAACTAACTGGTGCATCAACGCTGGAATTGAACGGCCATGGTCAGTTTTTGCAGGCCGACGTGGTGGGTGCCTCAGGACTGAAGGCCTATGGGTATGAAGTCAATCATGCGGTGATCAGTGCACACGGTGCATCGAGTGCGCGGGTGAATGCGGTCGACCGGCTTGAAATCGACAAAGGTGTGGCCAGCACGGTGAGTCACAAGGGAAATCCGGAAATCATCAAGGACTAGAGTCTGCGAATCCTTACTTTCGGGAATGTCGACTTCCCGATTGCTATCGATCGATGTGTTTCGCGGGGCGACCGTGATCGCGATGATCATAGTCAATAACCCCGGCTCCTGGGACCATGTATATGCGCCCTTATTGCACGCCCACTGGCATGGCTGCACTCCCACCGACCTTATTTTTCCCTTCTTCCTCTTTATCGTGGGAGTGTCCATTCATTTCGCCTATAAGCATAAGCGAAGCGATGGACTCACCCGCAACCATTTTCTCAAAATCAGCAAGCGATCCGCCATTATTTTCGGGCTGGGCCTGCTCATGGCCTGGTATTCCCTTCCCCTGAGCCGAATGATTGATGTGGAGCGGCTAAGTACATTAAGAATTCCCGGTGTGTTGCAACGCATCAGCATTGTGTTCTTCTGTTGCTCCATCCTGTATTTCAGGTTCGGATGGTTGGGGCAACTTCGAATCACGGCATTGTTGTTGTTTGCCTATTATATTCTGATGAATTGGGTTCCGTTGCCCGACGGCTCAGCCCCCAACCTTGAACCCGGCACCAACCTCGCCGCCTGGTCAGATCGTTGGCTCCTGGATGGTCACTTGTGGTCTCAGTCCAAGACATGGGACCCGGAGGGTGTGTTGAGTACTTTACCTGCCCTGGCTACCGGGTTGATTGGGATATTAACCGGTCATCTTTTTGATGCTATTGAAAATCCCGCAGAACGCGTCACCTGGCTATTCTTATCTGGAAGTTTGTTGATCGTGTCCGGACTTTTTTGGGACCTCTCGTTTCCAATGAATAAATCCCTTTGGACCAGTAGTTATGTACTGTATAGTGGGGGATTGGCCATTCAGATTTGGGCAGGATGTCATTGGCTTATCGATGTTAACGAATACCAATCGTGGATAAATCCTTTTCTTTATTTCGGTACGAATGCCATTTTTGCATTCGTTGCTTCGGGAATACTGGCCAAGACACTCATCCGTTGGACGGTGGCTGACGAAGCCGGGGCAGGTCAATCAATATGGAACTATTTGTTTCAACATGTATATCTGAGTTGGCTGGAGCCAAAACCGGCGTCGCTGCTGTTCGCACTGTCACTGGTTGGCTTGTTCTGGCTGGGGCTTCGGTGGATGTATCGGCGAAAAATCTTTGTCAAGGTGTAGCCGGAGCAGAGCCAATAATTAGTAATTTCACTTGGTTGAAGGTGGTTTCATGAAAGTACTCCTCAGTGCAATATTGTTGTTCGGGTCATTGACCTGCCTTGCTCAGAAACAAGGACTGCACGGGCAGGTGTTTTGGGTATCTGGCAATCAGATGCCGGGGGCTGAATCTATCCTTTCGCCTAACCAAGGCACCGTTCGGGAGATATTAGTCTACGAACTCACTTCGTTTAAGGATGTGACTCAGGTAGGCCCGTTTTTCCGGGATGTCAAAACCAAAATGGTGGCTACCATCGTATCTAAGCCTGATGGCACCTTTAAGATTAAGCTACCCCCTGGCGCCTATTCCGTGTTCACCAAAGAGAAAAACGGACTGTACGCCAATCTGTTCGACGACAAGAGCAACATCAACCCCGTCGTGGTCAAAGAAGGGCAATACGCCTGGAAAACCATCACCATCGACTACGAGGCCGCTTACTAGCTGCCCCTACCCTTTATTTTCTGACCCACGCAACCCCTGGCACGGGGTATGCATCTTATGGGTGTATCGCCCTTAATGGAATTTCATATCTACAGCGCCAGAGAAAATGATCTGATAGAAGGCTGTCGCCGCAGCGACCGGGCTGCACAACATGCCCTGTATCAGCTTATGGCCGGCAAAATGCTGGGCTTGTGCTGCCGATATGTAAAGGACAGGATGGAAGCAGAGGATATTCTGGTGATGGCCTTCACCAAGGTGTTCGAGAAAATCCATCAGTTTAAAGGCGAAGGAAGTTTTGAGGGTTGGATCAGACGCATTGTGGTGAACGAGGCCCTCACCTACCTGCGTCGGAACAAAAGCCTGTACCTGGAAACGGATTCGGCCGCCGCAGAACGGGAACCAGACTTGAACCAACTGAGTCACCACCTGGAAGCGGAAGACCTCCTCAACCTGGTGGCAGAACTACCGACCGGATACCGGATTGTGTTCAACCTCTATGCCCTGGATGGATTTTCACACAAGGAAATTGCTGAAGAACTCGGCATCAGTGAGAATACTTCCAAGTCGCAGTTGAGTAGGGCACGAACGGTATTACAGTCACGGCTGCTGGCACACGAAAGAATGGCACAACGAAATCACTACGAATCATGAACTCCATCGACGAACTCTTTCGGAACAAACTATCGCAGCACGCGGTAGAACCCTCCGCTTCTGCCTGGTCGGCCATTGAAAAACAACTCGATGGTCATCGTAAGCCAGTAGTGCTGTGGCGGTGGGCTGCTGTATTGTTGCTGGGTGGTTTGTTGTTTGGAATTTACCTGTCACTTCGCCTTCAACCAGAACCCGTACTCACAGAGTCCATACCGGTAACACCTTCACCCCGTGAAGTGGTGAAGCAGGAAGCCATAACACAAACAACAAACACAACTCCGGTGGTTACCCGAAAGCCATCCACCATCAAAGCAACTCCGGTTGTTGTTCCGCCCACTATCGCCGAAACGAATGTGGCCCGCGAAGAACATCCCATCGAAAAAGTTGAGGTGACGGAAACTGCGGTTGTCACTGAACCTGTCGTTGCTGCCAGCCAAACAACAACAGGCATTGTACTTACCTATACGCTGGAAATTATCCCTGCCACCGCTCCGGTAACAGCTGTCGCAACAGAAAACACTACCGAAGAGAAACCCGCCGGCACCTTGTTGGCCAAAGCGAGGCGCGGCGAACTTCCGATTGGTGACTTCCGTCAACTAAAAGACAACCTTTTTGCATTCGACATTCACAGAAAGACAACGACTAAACAGCAATAGCCATGAAAGCATTCACCCTATTCACCCTGATGACGATCTTCGGATGCCTCATCACCCAGGCACAATCCCGGGACAGTGTGGTCATCAACGTAGGAAAAGAAAGTAAAGTAGTAATCGTTATCAAAGACAAGAACGATCTCCAAACGCTGAAGCATTATAACTTTCAGGCGCTGATGGATGACATGATCACTAAACTGGAACAACGTGACTCCACTCCGTTAACCCGTCCATCCGTCGAGTACCGCAAGGACACCGCCCAACAACCATCAACCGTGGAGAATTGGGATAGTTCAAATGAATCGACCGGTGAGATCGCCCAAGAAAGAAACAATAAGGGATTGCGCAACCTGAGCAATTCGTGGAAGCCACGCCGCACATACCATACCGTGAACTTTGATGTGGGCATGAACAACTATGTTTCCAACGGACAATTTCCGGATGCCTCCAATCAACTATATGCCGTGAGGCCGTGGGGATCCTGGTATGTAGGGATCAACTCTACTTTTCATTCCAGGATTTCCAATCACCTCTCCCTCGACTGGGGCGGAAGTGTAAGTTGGTACAATTTCAAGTTCAGCAATGAAAAAGTTGCCCTCGGAAAAGATGGGAATGGCGTGATCTTCAGCGAAGACACCCGGGACGCCAGCTATCGCAAGAGCAAATTGACGGCGGTGTATATCAATGCATCCCTGGTCCCCATGATAACGTTTGGCAGTCAGGAACGTTCCCACAACTGGCTGGGCAAAAGCAGCACCAACCGATTCCGTTTTGGCGTGGGACCTTATGTGGGATACCTCGTGGACAGCTACTCCAAGCAAATGTTCTATGCCAACAACGACAAGCAACGAGAACATCATCATGACAATTACTACCTCAACAATTTCAGGTACGGTGTACGTGCCCAGTTCGGCTTCCGCGACACCGATATGTTTGTAAGCTATGACCTGAATAGTCTCTTTGCCGATAACAAGGGACCTGAACTCCATGCCTTTGCATTTGGGTTCAACTTCTGATCTCATACAACACTACACCAGCAGGCACCGGAAACCGATCCGGTGCCTTTGTTTTTTTGGCCCGCCGATACCAAAGCCGTTCAGCAATTATCGCGGCAAGCAATGACTTTCGTCACCTGGAGTTAACGACTGTTAGGCTCCAGATCGCAAAAATTTGGCCGGTTGAATCGGTATTGAGTAGGAGGATGAACCCGATAGTATTAAGTTTGTAGTGGTATTCATTTGAGATTGATTGTTCAGTTTGTTCATCAGTCACTGAAGACACTAAGTAACCCTACCATGGAACCCGGCTCACTGTCCCGCAAAGAGCAAGTCATACGCAAAGCCGCAGAGCTTTTCAGGGAGAAAGGCTATGCTGCCTCTTCCATGCGCGACCTGGCCCAGTTACTGGGTATTGAAGCAGCAAGCCTGTATTCGCACATCAAGTCCAAAGAGGAAATTCTGCAAAACCTGTGTTTTGACATGGCCGCAGAATTCAGAAAGTCTTTGGAAGAAGTGGAGAAGCAAAAGGGCCCTGCCAGTGAGAAACTGAGGAAAGGCATCGTAGGCCATATCGAAGTAATGGCCAAGGACCTGACTGCATCGGCTGTTTTCATGAACGAACATCGTCACCTCAGCCAGCCCTTCCTGCGCCAATTCCTGCTCCTCCGTATCAATTACATCAACCGGTTCAAGGATATCATCGAAGAGGGCATCCTCTCTGGCGAGTTTAAAGAGAACATTGACAAGAAACTGGCCGTGATGACCCTTTTCTCATCCCTGAACTGGATGCCCCAATGGTACGACCCCAATAGCAACATCGTGCCCGAAGACCTCGGCCAGCAACTCTCCGACATGCTGGTAAATGGCCTCAAAAAGCCCAAGGCCTGATCAACCTTCCATTTCCTCAACAATCCGGTAATTGATCCGGACTCTTTGCTATTTTTGCAAACGAGTGTTAGGTTATCCTTAACGGGAATCGAACACCATTTCATCCCCATCTAAATCAATATCCTATGTACGGAGGAGGAAACACCTTTGAGGGAATTAAGACCGACAGTGTGGCGCAGGAAGATCCGGTGCTCCTGGCCGCTTTTGAAGCCCGGATCAACCGGGGTGAAAAAATTGAGCCAACGGACTGGATGCCTGGTCTGTACCGGAAGCAACTCATCCGCATGATTGAACAGCATGCGCACAGTGAAATAATCGGCGCTTTGCCGGAAGGCACATGGATTACCCGCGCACCCGGATTCAAACGCAAAATGGCTTTGATGGCCAAGGTGCAGGATGAAGTTGGGCATGCCCAATTGCTGTACTCTGCCGCTGAAACACTGGGCAAGACCCGTGAACAAATGATCGAAGACCTTATCAACGGCAAATCGAAGTATTCCAACATTTTCAACTACCCGACATTCACCTGGGCCGACTGCTGCTTCATCTCCTGGCTGGTAGATGCGGGTGCCATCGTCAATCAGCTGGCGAATGCCAAAGGAAGCTATGGTCCTTATTGCCGCGCACTTGACCGGATTTGTGCTGAAGAATCTTTCCACCTCAAGTATGGTCATCATTGTGTTATCTACCTCGCTTCGGGTACTCCCGTTCAGCGCAACATGTTTCAGGAGGCCTTGAACCGTTGGTGGGCACCGATGATGCACTTCTTTGGACCTTCCGACAAGATCTCGGTGCACACAGAAGTATTGATGCGCTGGAAAGTAAAGATGGGATCCAATGATGACATGCGTAACCAGTTCCTCGACATGTACGTCCCCAAGATCTGGGAGTTGGGGTTCACCATCCCTGATCCGCTGCTGCGGAAAAAGGAAGACGGGCAATGGGCTTATACGGAACCTGACTGGGAAGAATTCAAACGGGTGATCAACGGAGATGGGCCCTGTAACAAAGAAAGACTCGCTGTCCGTCGCATCGCTGAAGAGCGCGGCAAATGGGTGCGCGACGCGTTGCGCAAAGCACAAACTACGTACGTGACTCCCCTTGCCTAGACCATGAAATCATTAGATCCACGCATTGAACGACTGCCAGAACTTACGGTGGCGCCACAGCCCAAAGGACCTTTGGATCAGTTTGGTTCGTATGAAGTGTTCGTGCAGCCCAAGGAGGGAAAACCGTTTCAGCACGAAGGCATTGTTCATGCACCTGACCTGGAGTTGGCATATGTATTTGCCAAAGAGAATTTCACCCGCCGCTTCACCTGTACCTCGCTCTATGTAGTCGATACGCGTAATGTATTTGTCTCTGCTACCACAGAGGGCAATCAAAACGCCTATGGTACGGTCGCTACGGAGGCCCTTTCCGGAAGTGACACCTACGAAATCTATCACCTCCTGCGGCGCGGCAAACAGCATGTGGCCGCTGGTACGGTTAAGGCTGGAAGTCCGTTACAGGCCATGGGTGAAGCAAAAAAACTTTTCGGAGATAAGCTGGTCTTCAACATCTGGGCCATCCTGCAGTCGGACATACGGTATACCACGCCGGAAGAACTAGATCTGTGGAATACCCTTCCTGAAAAGCGATTCCGGGATGCTGCGGATTACAAGGGAGGGGACAAACTCAATAACTTCCTGGCCAAACAATCTGCATCATGAATTGGAGGGTATACCAGCGCTTATTTGAGTTAACAGCCGTAGTGGCCATGATGATCGGCATTGTACTGATGTGGATGCACCGCGATCCCCGTCACCTGTGGGTGTACGCAGGATTTGCCCTGCTGGCGGTGGGCAAACTAATTGAATCCATGAATGTCAACGATACTTCATTCCGGATACTGCGCATCACCATGTGCGTGAGCATCCTGTTGTTGGTCGGCTACAGTCAAATCTATCAGGTGCGATCCATGATCTACATAATGGTGCCCCTGGGAATTTACTATTTGTTGCACTTCCGCTGGGTAACTGAACAGAAACGACTATGAACGAGCATGCTTTGAAGGACCTCCTGTTCCGCATGGCAGATGACCTGCTGATTCTCGGTCACCGCAACAGCGAGTGGACCGGGCTTGGTCCGTTGCTGGAAGAGGATATTGCCTTTTCATCCATGGCCCAGGACAAGATCGGTCAGAGTCTCGCACTCTATAAACTACTTCACGACCTGGGTGAAGCCGCACCTGATCCGTTGGCCTTTACACGCCCGGCTACAGCATTTAAAAACTGCCAACTGGTGGAGTTGCCCAATGACGAATATGATTTTAGCCTCGTGCGTCACTTTCTTTTTGACACCGCCGATGCACTTCGGTGGGAAGCCCTGACGCAATCTGCCTACGAACCATTGGCACAACTGGCACGCAAGGTGCGCGGTGAACTCCGGTACCACACCCTGCATGCCAATACCTGGATGAAGCAATTGGGGTCAGCAACTACTGAAAGCAAACAACGGCTTCAGCAATCACTGGACCGCCTCGCTCCCTATGCATTGGGCATGTTTGAAACAACATCGGTCGAACAAGCCATTATTGAAAATAAGATTTTCCCCGGTGAGAAGGCATTGTTTGAGCAATGGCGACTCCAGGTTAACCAGGTGCTGTCTGTTGCCGGACTAGTATCACCGGACTGGACTACCTGCAAACCCGTCAATGGCGGGCGGCATGGCATTCATTCCACCCACCTGGCACCCTTGCTCGCCGAGATGACCGCTGTATTCAGTATTGATCCCAACGCAGAGTGGTAACCTTGTCAACCATCCCAACCAAAGAACAGGTACTCACCTGGCTCGATGAAGTGAAAGATCCCGAGATTCCGGTATTGTCGCTGGTCGATCTTGGGGTGATCACAGAAGTTGAAGTATCAGAAGGCACCGTCACCGTATCCATGACGCCCACTTTCGTGGGATGCCCTGCCATGGATTATATGAAGACTGAAGTTATTCAGGTGCTTCAGAAGAACGGCATATCCCATCCGCATGTCAATATTAACCTGAAACAATCCTGGAGCTCAGACAGGATTACCGAGCGTGGTCGCCTGGCATTAAAAACCTTTGGATATGCGCCACCGCCATCAACCGCATTTATTCAAAACGATCTCGACATCCTGGAACATGCTGTTTGCCCGCGCTGCAACGGCACCCACACCGAAATGCGCTCACCTTTTGGACCAACCCTGTGCCGCTCCCTGCATTATTGCTACGACTGCCGCGAGGCGTTTGAACAGTTCAAGCCGCTGTAACCTGTTTCGTTTCTTCCAATTTCATTACATTAGGATATGAACTTCATCAGGAAGATTGGATTCTTCAGTGCTTTCATTCTGCCGTCCCTCGTGATTTCCGGTACTTACCTTGGCGGCGGTTGGCAATGGCTAAGCGTGATTTTTGTGTTCATCATAATCCCCCTGATCGATTTCTGGGCTGGGCTTGATACCCATAATGTGCCAGCGGCAGACCGACCAATCCTGGAAGGAGAATTCTATTATCGATTCGTCACCTACCTGTGGGTGTTTGTTCAGATTGGTTTTCTGGTGTGGGCCATTGATGTCGTGGCCAGTGGTCAGTTCTCCAGGGCAGAACTTGTTTTGTTTATCGTCAGCTGCGGATTGGTCACGGGTGGCATCGGTATCACCGTAGCCCATGAGTTAGGTCACAAAAAATCCAAACTCGAACAATTCTACAGCCAGGTGTTACTCCTTTCGGTTTGTTATATGCACTTCTTTATTGAGCACAACCGCGGACATCATGTGCATGTGGCTACACCGGAGGATCCGGCCACGGCCAGAAAGCACCAAAACTTTTATGCCTTCTGGCTTCAATCCGTATTCGTCGGTTATGTCCATGCCTGGAAAATCGAAGGACAAATACTCAGGAACCACAACCGCTCCATGTACAGCCTGCATAACAGGATGATCTGGTACACATTCATGCCCTTTCTTGCGTGCGCCGCTGCCATGTTGCCGTATAGTTCATCATCCACCATCTGGTTGATCCCGATATTCTTTTTTGGACAGAGCGTAGTCGCATTCACTTTGCTTGAGTTGGTTAACTATGTTGAACACTACGGTATTGTGCGGGCCGAAATTGCACCAGGACAATTTGAACGGGTAAATCCCTTTCATTCGTGGAATGCCAGCCACCTGGTTAGCAATTTCTTTTTATTTCAACTACAGCGACACGCAGACCATCACTATAATGCCGTCAAACGCTATCAGGTATTGGATCATTACGATGGAAGTCCGCAACTACCATTTGGCTATCCAACCATGATCCTCATTGCTTTATTTCCACCCCTGTGGTTTTCCATCATGAACCCCAGGCTCACTTCCTTTGAGCGCAGTCTTGCAACCCCGTAAATACAATCATGAAAATTATCCGTTACTTTTTTTACCTCATTGGCATTTCTCTCGCCGCTGCCATACTCTATCTCGCCATTACTTTTCCGCCGATCATGGCGGGTATGGCCGCCAAGACCATGTGCTCGTGTGTGTTCGTCATGGGTCGTACACCAGAAAGTGTGGTACAAAAAGAACTTTCGGTTTTCCCCGGGTTATCGAAGGCCGGCATTGAATTCAAGGATTCCAGCGCTGTAACCGCCCGGGTATTGTGGTCTGTCAGCAAGGCCATCTACCGCAAAGGGCAGGGATGCACGCTGCTTGCCGAACGTTCAGAACCGGAAGTACGGCAACAATCGCCGGCATTACCAACACTGCCGCCCTTGAATGCGGATACCGTGGCGTGGCCGAACGGCGATTTGGTCAGCACACCACCTGTGGCCGGGCTCAACTACGATGCCGTGCAGGCTGCACTCCGGTTGGCGTTTGAAGAAACAAATCCGGAGCAACCAAAGAACACCCATGCCGTGCTCGCCATCTACGATGGACAGATCATTGGCGAACAGTATGCGTCGGGTTTTGATAAGCACACTTTATTCATGGGATGGTCCATGACCAAGAGCCTGAACAATGCCATGGTG
>DNZD01000233.1 GCA_003504855.1 Cytophagales bacterium | reverse complement strand
CGGGGCGCTTGGAGTCGGTGAGGCGGATGCGATAGTCATCGCCGGGTTTGGCGTGGGCCGGTAAAGTCAAGAGATAAGTTCCATTGTTGGGATGGTTGAGTTCACCGATGATGCGTTCACCGCCCTTGAACAGTTCGATGTGTATCGGATTGTTGTTTCCTGGTTTCCAGTTGAGCGGATAGCTCTTGCCGCGCTTGTAGGATTTGTCCACATCAAAATCCTGGAGTTTGGCAAACATGATGAACACCTTGCCACGCACTTCAAGGGCAATTTCACCATTGAAGTCTCCCAGCTCTTCTTTGAAGTTCCATTCAATGGTTTTTAGGGTTCCGGGTTTGATCTCCGGACCCACATCGCCTTTGACTTTCGTCATGGCCACCGTGTAGTTGTCCTTGGAGGAGTACAGGTTCATCAGGTATTCGTTGTTCGGGTTGGAGTCGTCCAGTTCGTACTGCACGATAATCTTGTCGCCCGCCAATTGCACTTTCTTGATGGAGGCCGTTTGTGCAACACCAAACAATGGCATGAGAACGGCAAGAAGGGTAAGTATTCTTTTCATAGGACCCTGAATATTATTTTTGAAGTACAATTCTTTTATTCTGAACAAACTGGCCACCGGGACCAGCAACCATCAGTCGATAGACATACATGCCGGGGTTCTGCTGGCTGCCATTCCACGCTATGTTATAGAAGCCTGATGGCAGTGTGCCGTCCTGAAGGGTGGCTACCAGTTGGCCCAGCATATCATACACCTCCACCTTCACACCGTATGAGGTACCCTGGTCGGGCAACGTGAATGGAATGATGGATACACCGGTGCTGGGGTTTGGATATGCATCACCCAGTTGAACAAAGTCAGGCATGATCTTTTTCTCCAGCTGTTCGCCGTAATAGATTCTAAAGTCCTTCGATACGGAAGGATCAAACGAATAGCGGGTTGCCTCACGCATGTTCACCGGCTTCTGCAGGGCAATGTCGAAGAGGAACAACTCACGGCTGCCCGGGCCAAAGCCGCTGTTGTCCCACATCAACTCGGTGGTACCGGATTGGTTGGTGCTTACCGTAAAGTGCCAGGTGTAGTCATTTTGCTGTTGTACGATGTCAACACCCAGCTTCTTAACTCTTGATTCCGGATGAGGGAAGTCGATGCGCAGGTAATCCTGGAACACCGGTGGGTTGAGGTCATCAAAGGCATCCACACCGTTGGACGCATCGGGGTTCATACCGATGGCACCCAGGTTGGTGGTGTTAGTTCCGTTTTTCAGGGCGATGGGCAACTTCCAGTTTGCCTCATCCAGCCTGGAAGAAGGCTCAACCCTCCGACCGCCGGTGCCCGTTACCACGACAGGTATCTTGAGGGTGATGGCTGAAGAACTTCCGTTGTGGGCAAAGCCACCTTGTGTCGCTTTCAGTGAAGTCACCGAGGTGAAGTCCGCACCACCGACAAATGATTTCAGGGTAGTGAGTACGCCTGTCGCTCCGGTGGGCACGGCCGGGTTGGCCGCCAATACCTGTGCCCAATCGATATCGAACGGATATGGATTGCCAATCTGATTCCAGCCCGGACTCAGCGTGATGCTGGTTGGATTCTCTTTGGTGACAGCCGGCGTTGAAGACACGGCCAGTGCCGGACTTCCACCAGGTTTATAAATCAGCCAATAGCCTCTTCCCACTTCAAGGGTAGACGTACCATTCAGTTCAGTCCAGTCGGTGGCGCCCGCATTCAAGGTTAACAAACGCCAGACCGTATTGTCATAGGCACCCAACGATGGCACGAGCACATCATTCGCGGTGGCTGAGGTGAACGTGTATGGCACTGCGATGATCCGGTAATCGGCCGTCACCTTACCTGCAGGGAGTGCGGGAGAAATGGTTGGCTTCTTGCCATCGGGGAAGTTAATGTATGAACGATAGTATGTACCATCGGCGGGACTGATGGTTTTATTACCAGCAGCATCCTGTGCCTCGAAATAGTATTCCAGTCCGAGCGCACCAAATTCACTGGAGGTTGGAATGAAGTTATAGGTGCCAGATCCGGGTGTCGTCTCCGTGATCACTTTGCCGGCCGGGAACGGATCGTTGTTGGTGATCTTGCGGTAGTACGCTTTTGCTACTGTCACGCCGATGTTGTCGGTCATGTTCACCGTGATCGTCTTACTCGGGTCACCGTTGGCGAGGTTGTTGGCCGCGGATGGGGTAAAGGTGATCGTGGGTTTGGTGACGTCCGGCTGAACAGCCATTTCAAATTTCCAGGTGGTATTGTCCAGCACGGGTCCATTGGGGTTTCCGAAGAGATCCACGAAGGCTCCCGACTCGATGGTGATGTAATAGACTTGCTTGGGTCCGGTAAATGGCGAGTACTTCAGTGTAGTTGCCGCCGGCGTAAAGGTGAAGGTCCGGTCGAACGGCACACCTGCGGAAGCATCCAGGCTTTCAACAAAGGAAGCACCGTTGGCGGCGTCTACGATCTTCAACTTCTTACCGGCTACCGTTGTCGTGGCCTGATCAAAGGTGATGGATAGCGTAGCGGTTGGCAATACACCCGTAGCCGTGTTGACAGGTTTTAATCCCGTGATGACCGGGACCGTTGTATCTGTGGGTATCACGATGCCGGCGCTTTTCATGATGGGCAAGCCATCGATTCCACCAAAAGCGAGACCTGAAAACTCATCGAGCGCAATGGCAGAGAAAGAAGGAGTCAGCAAATCGCTGTTGGGATCGCCATAGCTTACGTTTTGCCATGTGGTGCCCTGATCACGCGACAGGTACAGAATGCCTGAGTGGAAATCCCTGATGAAAAAGTAATTCAGGGAGCTGATAAACAATTTATCACCCGGTGGCCCCGGCTTTGCGGTCCAGGTCAATCCGTTGGTCGACGAGTAAATGGTTGAACCGCTGTTGTCTGAGTCACAGATGTAAATCTTGCCATTCGCGGTAATGGTATTTCTTGCATACCGGGTAAAGCTGAGTTTGTTTACCGAACCGGCCGCATATTGATAGACAGATGGAGTTGAAGTGCCGATTCTGGCTACAAAGTAAAGCACGCCGTTGGCGCTCACCGACATGGAATAGAACTCATAAGGAAATTGAAGTACCGACAGGTTCACCGGTGTCCAGGTGGTCAGGTCGGTTGAACTCACCACTCCGCTGCCTGTAAATCCATAGAAGGTAAGACCGTCACCGGTTGCGAGGAACCTGATCTGAACGTTTCCGGGGTTGGCCATTTTTGTCCAGGTAACACCATCGGTCGTTTTGAACATGGCATCACCAAATGCAATCAAACTTCCATCGGGTGATTTCACCAGACCATTCACCGGTGCATCAACGCTTGCTACTGCCGTGGTCGTCTGGCCTTTGTCGGAAGAAACATACAATCCCTTGTTGACTACCGCGAAAAGATTGCGTCCGAATATCTCCATCGCTACCGGCACGTTGTCAGTTAATCCTTTAGGCTGGAAGGGGGCGAAGGTTGTTCCATTGTCAGTGGACTTCAGCACACCAGACGGGGCCTTGTACGGATTGGTTGGCGAGGAAGCATAAATATCAGTACCCTTCCAAAGCAGGGAAGACAAAACCGGTGAATAAGCCCCTTTTCGGGTCCAGGTAGTTCCCTGATTCGAAGACGTATAGATTACCGTATTGGATTCGGTAAGTGTAAGCCAATAGTCACCTGTCGAACCGACGTTCAGCATGCGCTGTGTCGTGGCATCGAAGTCGTTACGGTCAAAGCCAGTAGATTTCTCTGTCCAGCTGGCGCCCTCGTTAGTGGACACAAATACACTGTATCGGGTCGAGGCGGCAACATGTCCGGCGTCCATCGCCGCAAAGGCTAATACGGTCTCCCCGGGTAAGAAAGTGATGCCCGTTTGTGCTAACGACCAGTTCAGTCCTTTGTCCGTTGAGCGGAAGAGTCCACCCCCGTTGTCCTTTAATGCAAACAACGTATTGGCGGACGACATGGCAAGCTTTGAGTACGATCCGCCGTCTACCTGGGTAAATGTTGCGCCACCGTTGGTGGACCGGTATAGTCCGGTAGCGGAGGTGACAAATATGGAACCTATATCATTTACCAGAATAGAGCTGACGACTGATCCTGACACATCACTCACCTGCGTGGTGAAGGTCGCACCATTGTTGGTGGAGGTATATATGGTTGCGTTGGTGGAGTAGGTTTTTCCCAACAAGTAGATCTTATTGGATGGATCGATAAAAGCATCCACTACCCCACCCTGCAAGTCATCCCACGCGGATGTGGTGGTGTTGTAGTGATAAAAGTGAGTTGATCCGATTCCGAAAAGTTCGCCTGTGGAGTTTTTGAGTACTTTGACAATACCACTGCCCATGGGACCGCTGGCTGTGCGCTGCCAGGCGAAATCAATGTAGGGAGTTTGCTCTGCCGGAGGTAGCAACAACTTATTGGTGGATGACACGGTAAACAGCAGGGTCGGTGAATTTTTCGCCGCGACAAAAAACTTGTCACCGGCTGCATTCAATGAAATTGACCTTGCCTTGGCACTACCTTCCGGCAGGGGAATATTCACCAGGGTTTTGCCTTCATCCTGGGTAACGGAGATAAACCCATTTTGATTAAAGTATGCCAGGCCTTTGAGGGTTCCTTGTGTCAGCGGCACAGCATACCCAAACGTGGGAATCGATGTGACGAAATTGAATGTTGCTCCTTTGTCGGAACTGGAATACAATCCCCTGGTCAACTCCTGCACATACAGTTTGTTGTTGAGGCTGAAGATGACAGGCGCACCCTTATCGGTGGTGAAAGGGGAATTGGCGAAAGTAGTCTGGCCAATCTGCGTTGCGGTCCAGGGTATCGTGTTGGAGTCCAGTTTCCAGAATTTGGGTCCTGACAAAGTGTACCCAAAGGCATAGAATATACCGTCGGTATCGCGTGTCAATTTCGAGGCCTGAAAACCCGTCAGGGGCACCGTAAGGCTGATCTGCGTCCAGCTGGTTCCTTTGTTGATGGATTCCCACACAGTGCCATCCGTACCTATACCGTAGATATCATTGGACGAGAAGACATATATATCCTCGAACCTGCCGATGCTGCCCGGGTTGGTGATGGTGGTCCAATTGATGCCGTCGGTAGAAATCAGGTTGGAACCTTCGGAGGTCATCAACAACGTAGTGCCATCGATGCGAAACAGCTTGTTAAGGAATGCGTTGAGGTTATTGATTTGCCAGGTAACACCGTTGTCCGTGGAGTACCAGTATGCTTTTGGGATATCTCCCTGCAGCTGAATGATTTTTCCATCCAGCATCACCTCCACTTGTGCTCCCTGTCCCCGCTTCATCCCGGTTGAACTTGACGACCAGGATGTACCTGCGTTTATGGTTGCAAAGACACCACTGGTGACTCCACCGGCCAGTGCCTGGGTGGCAGTTCTCCAGAAGACACAATTAATGCCTTCGGTTCCAATCGCATCCGTGGGCCAGGGCTTGGTTGTCCAGGTCGATGGTTCCGTAAATTCCCAGGAGGTAAATGTTGGATTCGGGTTTGCATAGAAATAAGCCTTGCCCGAGGGAGAAGACACGAGGGTAATGTCGCTGCCGTTTATCAGACCTGGCAGGGTTTGTTCCACCCAGCCTGTTTCGCCATTGGATGACAGGGCAACACTGACCAGAAAACTCGAGAGAGTATGGGAGATCAGCACCTTTCCGGATGTGAGGATCGTGGTCTTGAGTGCGACGTCTGTGCTGATGGCAGCGTCTCTGGGCATCACCGTTATCCAATTGGCGGGCACCCATGAGTTCAGGTCAGTTGGATTGGCGGGATATTTGAACTTGAGAATACCCGTGAGGGGATAAGAATAATATATGTCTCCTCCGGTTGATACATCGAGGTCAATGTTGAAGGTTACACCTGGTTGCGGATATGACAAAAGCGTCTTCCAGGTGGCGCCACCGTCGAGGGTAAGTTGAACGCCTTTCACACCGGCCGCGACAAATCCGCCGGGGGTCGGCAGTTTCTTCAATATTTTCATGTTATCCGCGAAGGGGATAACGCCCACCACCGTCCAGGTCACGCCACCGTCAGTAGAAGTTTGCACCTGGTTAAACAAGTCAGTGATCATCAACTTGGATCCATCGAGGGTGAACGAATAGGGTCCCCAATTGGGTTGATCTGCAGGCCGGGGAAGTTCGGTCCAGGTAGCGCCGTTGTCGGTAGATGAAAACAGCGTGTTGCCTGCGCCGACAGCGCCGACCAGGCCTACGAGTGCGTAGGTTTTTGAATTGGTGGCATCGTATTCGAATTGGAGGACGCTTCCTCCGAAAGGACCGTTGAGTGAGGTGAATGTTTGGGCGAGGGAAGAAAAGGAAATGACAATAGCTAAGAGGGTAAACAATCTCTTCATGGGCTGCATTTGGTTAGGTTGGGTTTTGTTCTTGAATCAGAGCACAACCATGCCAGCCAAAAAGGAGCAAAGCAGACTGAAAACCAGCTTCAGAAAAAAAACCGTATTAAATATAGGGCTTTATCTCAGTTATCCATGGTGAGGAGGGCGGAAAGGGGGAAAAAGGCAGGGAACGGAGCCCCATCGGGGCGAAATATCAATAGCCAAATCGTCAACAACAGCGCGACAACCCCAGCGGGGTTGA
>DNZD01000164.1 GCA_003504855.1 Cytophagales bacterium | reverse complement strand
TGTACATCCGCCATTACCATGAATTTGCTGCCGCGACGCCCAAGGGTGGTGCTATTATTTACTTCGAACTGGATTCCGTAGTGGCGGGCCTTTCACCATTAAATAAGGTGGATGTTACTTATACGCCGTATAAGACCCACCCCAGTGAAATCTATCAGGGAAAAGAATTCCTGGCCTTGCCGGACAAGCGCCGGTTGTCGGTGAAGATTACCGGCAAACACAACTATCAGAACATCAGTGCTGCCCTCGAGGTACTTAAGCGAGTTGGTGTGACATCTGAACTTTTTTACAATGCCCTGGGTCAATTTGAAGGGCTTCACAACTAATTCCCAAAACGTACCTTGCTGCCCATGAAAATCAACCTGAAAATACCGCTTTGCTTTTTTGATCTGGAGACAACAGGCACGAATGTCACACAAGATCGCATCGTTGAGATCGCCGTGATTAAACTATTGCCTGGTGGAGAGATGATCGAGAAACACAATGTGGTGAATCCGACGATTCCCATCCCGGCGGAGAGTGCAGCTATACATGGCATTACCGATGACGATGTAAAGGACAAGCCTACCTTCAAGGAACTCGCCCGGGAATACGCCCGCTTTCTGGAAGGCGCAGACCTCAGTGGATTTAATATTCTGAAGTTTGATGTGCCGTTGCTGGTGGAAGAGTTTCTCCGGGCTGGTGTTGACTTTGACTATTCGCGCAAGCGGATCATCGACAGCCAGCGCATCTATCACCTGATGGAGAAGCGCAACCTGAGTGCTGCCTATCAATTCTATTGCAACAAAGTCCTGAAGGATTCTCATACGGCAGCCGCCGATACAAAATCTTCGCTCGAGGTGTTGTTGGCACAAATTGAAAAGTATGAAAATCAGCCAGTTACTGACACCCAGGGCCACCAGCTGGGCGTATTAAAAAATGATATGGATGCCATCAACCAGCTGACAGCATCAAACATGATTGATCTCGCCGGTCGCATGGTTACGAATACCCGCAATGAGCCCATCTTTAATTTTGGCAAGCACAAAAACAAACCCGTTCTTCAGGTGCTGCGGGAAGAACCCTCCTACTACGACTGGATGATGAATGGTGATTTTTCTCTGGACACCAAGAGAAGGCTGACCGAGATCAAATTGAGCCTGCTCAAAAATAAGTAACGCCGGCAGGTGACGAAGTGCCGGAATGCGTGTCACAATATTGAAACGACACAACTATCCGGCGATCCTCACTACGCCTTCGTTAACAACTAATCCCATCTGTATGAAAAACAGCATATGGCAGTTATTACTGCTGGTGGCCTTGCTTTGCTCTTGCACGGTAATTCGCCCCGGCGAAGTAGGCATCAAACAAAAACTTGGTAAAATAAGCGCTGATCACCTGGCTGCAGGACCTTATGGATTTAATCCATTCACTTCACGCATCATCAAGATTCAGACGCGCACGGTGGAAGCTTTCAACACGCTCGATGTACCTACCAAGGAAGGGCTCACCGTGAAATCAGAAATTGCATTGCTCTACCACGTTAAACCTGAAGCGACCCGCGACGTGTACACCAAGTATGGTATGAACTACCAGGAGGTAATTGTAGAAAGCAACTTCCGGGCGGTGGTGCGTCACATCTGCGGTATGTACTTTGCCAAAGAACTATTTGCCGTTGACCGCAAGAAAATCGAAAAGGAAATCTATGACGAGATTTCGGCGAGCATCTGGGATAAGGGATTTGTTACCGATGCGGTATTGCTCAAAAGCATCACCATGCCACCCCAGATTTTTCAGGCGGTGGAAAACAAACTGAAGGCTGAGCAGGAATCGCTGCAGATGGAATTCATTATCTCTAAGCAACGCAAGGAAGCTGAACGCATGCAAATTGAGGCAGAGGCTATCAAAAATTACAATAACACCATTGCCCAGAGTCTCAGTGAAATCATGGTAAAGTGGAATAGCATCCAGGTCTTGAAAGAACTGGTGAATTCACCCAACTCCAAGGTGATCGTCACGGATGGCAAGTCGCCAATGATCATCAACGACAAGAGCAACTAGGACTCATGTGAGTGGCGTGGGGAAAACAGATCAGATTTCCTTCCAGGTGTGGTCGGCCAAAAGCACCACGGCCGCCACAAATCGCTTAAACGGAATCTTTGCACCCCACTCCTTAGGTCCCACCATTGATACGATATGGGAATCATCGTCTTTCTCGTACAGATAATAGGTCTGTCCGATTACCGGCGCAAAACTGAGACGTGCGTCGTAGATCAACATAGATAGTTCCTTGCGATGCTGGATCTCCTTGGCCTGAATGGCCAGCAACTCAATCTGCTGCCGTATTTGGGTCAGCTGCATATTGGTTTGCTCCTCCATCGCCGTAAGGGCATGGTGGCGAATGAGGCCTTGCTCATTGGGTTTGATCACCGCTCCCGATACCGATGCTGAATAGGGTAACACACTGAGTTGTTTGTGGTAGATCTCGGTGTTTGTGAGGGCGGCTTGCTCTTCGGTGTGGTGGGTATAGGTGACCTTCAGATAGCCTTTGGGTGTAATCTCATGCATGACCTTCAGCTTCGCCTGGCCTGCGCGATAGAAGCGTATTTCGAAATGACTGGAATCTTCAAAATGACAACGCACCGTGTCACCCAACTCCGACTGATCGAGGGGTTGCTCCTCCCCGTCTGCCATCACCTGATAACTGGATGAAAAAGCCTGGTCTTCCAAACTTACCCAGTTCATGCTGATGGTCAATTGCTTTGATCGCTCTCCGAATTCGATGCGGTATATCCCCGACTTGGGACGGTGCCCGATCTCATAGGTTCCCTTTTCAGGAAACAATTGCCAGGAGGCAAGAAAGTTATAAGCTTCAACCACAATGAAGGTGTTATCTGGTCATTGAACCCAGATGTAACGGTTATAAACCAAAAGTGTTTCGAAACTACTTGTGATAGTATGTTAATGCTTCAGGCATCCAACCTTGTAAGGCAGAGATGCGGGTCTCATCCGAGGGGTGTGTAGATAGAAACTCCGGTGGTTTTTGTCCGCCACCCATCGCTGACATCCGCTCCCAAAACTTTGGGGCGAGCTGTGGATCATAACCGGCCATGGACATAAAGATCAATCCGATGTGGTCGGCCTCTGACTCATGTTCGCGGGAGAACTTCAGCATACCTATTTGCGCACCGGCGCCAACAGCCTGCATGAATATCTGGCTAGTCAACCCGGGATTTTGGCCCATGGCTGCGCCAAGGGTATTCAATCCAAATTGCTCGAGGAGGCCCTGACTCATGCGTTCGCGGCCGTGGTTGGCAATGGCATGCGCTACCTCATGACCCATGACGACGGCAATGCCGCTTTCATCTTTACAGATTGGCAGGATGGCCGTATAGAAGGCCACTTTGCCGCCTGGCATACACCATGCATTGACAGTCTTGTCGTCCTGGATTACGTTAAACTCCCAATTGAATCCAGCCAACTGATCGGATGCACCCTTAGTGGCCATATATTGCTCTACTGCCTTTTGAATGCGGCCTCCCACGCGTCGAACCATGGCCACCTGTTCTGCATTGGTAGACAACGGCCCTTTGGTGATGATCTCACCATATTGAGAGGCCGACATCGTGTTGATCTCCTGGCTGGACACCAGGCTCAGTTGCTTTCTGCCGGTAACCGGAACCGTGGCACAACCACCCGTGAGCAACACAACCATCAATAGCAGTGATAATTTTTTCATTCGGTGATTAATTAGAGGTGCAAGGTAAAAAATAGACCCTAAAAATTGTCCGCCGGGACAATTGTTTGATAGCTTTGTCGAATTAATTCCATGTTACCATGAGGATATTTGCCATTGGAAGGAACTACGCCGAGCACATCAAGGAACTCAACAACGAGCGTCCGGATGAACCTGTGATCTTCACCAAGCCGGATACGGCGATTCTTCGCAACAATGCCCCTTTCTTTTATCCCGAATTCTCCAAAGACATTCACCACGAGGTGGAATTGGTGCTTCGGGTGTGTAAAGAAGGAAAAAATATTGAGGAGAAATTTGCACACAAGTACTTTGATGCTATTGGCCTGGGAATCGACTTTACGGCACGCGACCTGCAGCAGAAAGCCAAGGAAAAGGGATTGCCCTGGGACATCGCCAAGGGCTTCAATCATTCGGCTCCGATTTCTGAGAAGTTTATTCCGGTATCAGAGATCCCAGACCTGAAGAATATCAACTTCAAACTGGAGATCAACGGCGAATTACGCCAGCAGGGAAATACCAGCCTGATGCTTTTTTCGTTTGAATATATCATTCACTATTTGTCCCGATTTTTTACCCTGAAGACAGGCGATCTCATTTTTACAGGAACACCGAAAGGCGTAGGCCCTGTGAAAATTGATGACAGGTTATCCGCTTATTTTGAACATGAAAAGCTGTTGGAATTTAACGTTAAGTAGTGTCTTTGCCCTGGCGGCATTCCAACTTACAGCCCAATCGATTCCTGACAGTACCCGTACCCCTGGGAAAGGATATCTGTTTCCGGTAAAACCCGGACAGATAAACCAACTCGCGGGCACCATGGGAGAATTGCGTACCAATCACTTCCATGGCGGGCTTGACATTCGCACCAACAACCAGATTGGCGTTCCAATCCTCGCCACCCAGGATGGTTACGTTTCCCGGATCAATGTTAGCACCGCCAGCTATGGCCACATGCTTCAGTTGACCCATCCCGATGGCCGCGTTTCCCTGTACGGACACCTGAATCAGTTCATGGGCAAGCTTCGGGAAAACGTGCGGAAGGAACAGTACCGCAGGAAGTCATTTGAATTGGATCTCTGT
>DNZD01000050.1 GCA_003504855.1 Cytophagales bacterium | reverse complement strand
GATCTTGTGTGGACCGGTATGGCACAGGTCCTCGCGTTTCAGGTACACCTTGGCTCCCACCGCTTCAGACAAACGACGGGCGTGGTACAACGGCGTAGGTCGCCCAACAAAGTCGCGGAGCAACTGATGAAACGCCGATTGAAATGCCGGATCATGGATGATAGTCAGGTAGTTGGATCTCAACTCCTCTACGTTGGGATACAACATCTCTGGAATATAGGCGCCGCCAAACCTTCCATAATATCCCCGATCAGATACATCGTATTTCATAACCATTGATTTCTAATGTTCAACATTTCTTTTACCAGCGCCACATTTTTCATTCCCGGCTCTACCTCTACTCCGGAATTGACATCCAGCGCATGAATGTTCATTCCCTGAAGTATTCCCCAGTCATTACGCCCTGGTGACAACCCACCAGCCAGAAAAAACGGAATGGACTGATCATACTGCTTTAATAACTTCCAATCGAAATCAACTCCATTTCCGCCTGCCTGCGGCCCGGCGGTGTCAAAAAGCACATATTCAATATAGGGCGGATAAGGTTCAAGAACAGCAAAATCAACCTGTGAACCAATGGAAAAAGCCTTCATCAACTTCACGCCCGTTAGAACAAGCTCCGCACACTGCGCAGGCGATTCCTTTCCATGGAGCTGAATAAGATCAAGCCGATGCCGTTGGGCCAGGCGTTTGATTTCCGTGCTTGATTGATCCACAAAAACACCAACGCGCTTAATACGATCCGGTATATCCGGCATCACGAAGGCGTCACCCACATACCGGCGTGAGCCCTTAAAGAAAATGAATCCCATATAGTCTGGACCCAACTCGGCCACGGCACGGATGTTTGCGCTGTCACGCATGCCACATACTTTCAACCTGATTTGCGATGGGGTCATGAGCGTGGATGTTGACGAACCTGATTCATAAATTCCATCGCCGCCCGGGCAGGGTCAGCGGCTTGCATAAACGTTTGCCCAATCAAAAATCCGTTGAAACCAAGCCCTCGCAGTTCATGAATGGTCTCAGGGGACTCGATACCACTCTCCGATACCCGCAGCACTGAAGGAGGAATCAATTCCACCAGCTTTCGGCTGGTATCAACCGATAATTCAAAAGTCTTCAGGTTACGGTTGTTAACGCCCATCAGATCCATCCCGGCGTCCAGGTGAGTTCGCAATTCCACTTCATCATGCACTTCCAGCAACACCTCTAATCCCAATCCATGTGCAAATTCAACCAACGCACGCGTCTGTCCGGGTTCAAGAATGGCAGCTATGAGCAAAATGACATCAGCACCCAACGACCTGGCCTCAACAATCTGGTACTCTTCGAGGATAAAGTCCTTGCGCAAAATCGGGCATGCATTGACACGCCTGGCAGACAGGAGATCCTGGTCACTCCCACCAAAAAAATATGTATCCGTGAGTACTGACAATGCAGAGGCCCCTGCCTTACAATACCCCTGGGTAACTTCTTCAACAACGGCCGAACCATTAATCACGCCACGGCTTGGAGATTTTCTTTTGAACTCAGCTATGATCCCGGTACGGCTGGCATCGAGCAGGTGTTGGCGGATGGAGATCACCTCCCTCGAAAACAAGGGCCGTTGCTCCAATACTTTCAGCGGCACGCGATTCTTTCGCTCCGCCACCTCCTGCTGCTTCCTGGCTACAATGGTATCGAGAATGTTCATGATTCCTGGCTAATGGCAATTAACTTCTTAAACGTACCCAACGCTCTGCCCGATAGCAGGCTCTCCGTTGCCTTGCTCACTGCAGAGCTCCATCCGGACTTCCGGTCGGCACAAAACAACGCAAGGGCAGCATTTGCCACCACCACCTGCTGCTGGGCGGTGGTACCGTGACCTTCCAGTATTGTTAAGAATAGCCTGGCTGATTCCTCAACCGTGCTCCCACCCAGAATGTCCTGCGATGAAATCTCAGGCATCTGCAAATCCGCAGGTGTGTACAACCGTTCGCCGGTGTCCGCAAAAACCTTTACGGGTCCGGTGAGAGAAACCTCATCATAGCCCTGGACATCATGCAACACCATAAACTTCTTATCGGTCTGCTGATACAGATAGCCGTACAACCGGGCCAGTTCCAAATTAAAAACACCCACCAACTGCAACGGCGGGAAGGCAGGATTTACCATGGGCCCAAGCATATTAAAGAAAGTCTTGACACCAAGCTCCTTCCGGATCGGCGCCATATTTTTCATCGCCGGGTGAAACAAAGGTGCATGCATGAAAAATATATTGGCTTCATCCAGACTTCGGTCCAATACCTCTTTCTTATTGGTGAATTTGTATCCAAAATATTCGAGCACGTTGGATGATCCACTGACCGAGGAAACACCGTAGTTACCATGTTTGGCTACCGGCTGTCCGGCCGCGGCCACGACAAACGAAGACAACGTTGAGATATTAAAGGTATTCTTGCCATCACCACCCGTGCCGCATACATCCATAACCGGACGATCCACCTTAACCGGCAGACACAATTCCAACATCGCATCGCGGAAACCCTGCAACTCAGCCAGGGTGATGGCCCGCATCATGTATACTGTCATGAATGCACTCATCTGACTGGGATTGTATTTCCCCGCCGCCAGATCCATCAGCACCTGCCGGGCAGTCTCCTTATCCAGCGAACGGTGTTCTATCAATTCATTTAAGATCTGTTTCATACCTATCGGGATAACCAATTCAACATAATTTCTTTTCCATACGAAGTCATGATTGATTCCGGATGGTACTGAACGCCCCGTACATCAAATTGCCGATGGGCAATCGACATAATCAACCCGGCCTCATTCACGGCAGTCACTTTCAAATTATCGGGGATACTACCTGCTTCCACTGCCCAGGAATGATATTGTGCCACCTGAAAGGTATCCGGCACCCCATAGTATAAAGCCTCTCCGGAATCCGACACCTGCAACGAGCACGTGACACCATGTCTTACCTGGGGCATATTGAAGAGCTTTGCTCCATAGACTTCCGCAATACCCTGATGACCAAGGCAAACGCCCAGAATACTTTTGGTCGGTCCATATTCCTTCACCACCGACTTCATGATCCCCGCTTCGTCAGGAACACCCGGGCCGGGAGAGAGCACGATCTTATCATAGGCCTTCACCCCTTCTAGGGTGATTTTATCATTTCTAATTACGTCTACCTGATGACCCAGACTCCGGATGAGGTGTACCAGGTTGTAGGTGAAAGAATCGTAGTTATCCAGCAACAAGATTTTCATATCCACTTCAATTAGATGCGTTCGGCCATGACCAGGGCTCTTTTCAAGGCCTCCAGCTTATTGTTCACTTCCTGCAATTCACTTTCCGGAACAGACTTCGCCACTACACCAGCACCTGCCTGACAGATTAGTTCATTGTGCTGACTGAGGAATGTCCGGATCATAATGGCATGGTTGATGTCGCCATTAAAGCCTATAAAGCCCAACGCCCCTCCATAAAAGCTCCGATTAACCTTTTCCAATTGGTTGATGAGTGACATAGCCTTGATTTTCGGTGCACCGGAAAGGGTACCGGCCGGAAAGGTGTCGGCGGCTAATTGCAACGAAGCCTGCGGGTCATGTAGATGCCCGGTGACTTTGCTTACGAGGTGGATCACATGACTGTAGTATTGAATTTCCTTAAACACCTCTACCGTGACCTGGTCCGAATCGCGACTGAGGTCATTGCGGGCAAGATCTACCAGCATGACATGCTCCGCATTTTCCTTTTCGTCACGACTGAGGCGTTCTGCCAATTCAGAGTCTTCCTTATCATTGCCGCTGCGACGAAACGTTCCGGCGATAGGATAAATACTGGCCGAACCATTGCGTACCTGGATCTGTGCTTCCGGCGATGAACCGAATATTTTGAAGTTCCCGTAGTCGAAATAGAACAAGTATGGAGAAGGATTGATGGAGCGCAGCGACCGGTACACATTGAATTCATCTCCCCGAAATCCACGGGTGAACCGCCTCGACAGCACAATTTGGAATACATCCCCGCGATGACAGTGATGAATGCCTTGTTTCACACCTTCTATAAACTCCTGATCCGAACCAGAAGCCTGCTCCTCGCCGGACAGATAAAACGGGAAGGTGGAGAACCGGTTATTGAAAATGATTTTCTCCAAACGCTCCAAGCCATCCTCTTGCTGATGTCCCTCCTTCACATACTCCACCAGGGTAAGCTCATTGCTGAAATGATCGACGATGATCACATAGCGATACAGTTTGTAGAGAATGTCTGGTATCATCGGGTTTGTCACAGATATATCCACTTCTTCAAAATATCGCACCGCGTCATAGGTCATATAACCAAAAAGCCCGGATGGGTTATACTTGGATGCATCACCGGATACATCAAATGATTTTCGGAAGTCGTCGAGTGACTGGAGCACCTGACTCCGGTTCGCAATGACCTCCGTGTGCCTGCGCTTATCCGGATATTCCGTCACAATCCGTTCCTGGTCCACCGTAATGGATGCCATCGGATCGCAGCAAATAAACGACAAGCTGTTCTCGTGGCTGTGGTAGTCCGAGCTTTCCAGTAAAAGACTTCCGGCGAATACATCACGGAGTTTCAGGTAGATCGTCACCGGTGTAAAGGTGTCGGCCAGCAGTTTTTTGTTTCGTGTCTTCAGTTTGTACATCATAATCAAGCATAAAAAAAGCCCGCCCCTGGATCGGGGCGGGCTTCATGAAATAATTTATTTCAATGGTTTACAAAGCAGCCTTGCACCGATCCGATTCAGATCCGTGCCACCACCAGCATGCTGTAAACGTGAATTTCATAGTCTATTCAGCGGACTCTTTTTTGCGAACAACACGCTTGGCTTTAGGCTTAGCCTCCACAGCAACAGCAGCTGCCGGGCGGGAAGCAACACGCTTCAGGCGCGCCTTGATCAACTTCTTGTTGCGGGACACGCCATAGGTACCCAAGCGAATCTTACCCTTTTTTGATTTCTTATCTCCTCTTCCCATGGTGAATTATCTAATTATTCGGCAAGTATAGCAAGGGTTCGTAAAATTCCAAAATAACCGACGGTATTAGGCGATAAACTTGCATCATGGACTCAAATGAAGCCGGAAATCACCCGACCCGGGACCCTGCATCAGAAGTTGAACCCTAAACGGAGGTAAAACAAGGTGCCCTCTGCTGAATGGCCAACCTCGGAAACGATGGTGGTCATTTCGTATGGGATGAGCCAGATACCACCACCATAACCGTGGTGCCACACATCAGAAGTGCCGGTGGGTGCTGAGGGATCAACCCCATTGGCGTCCTTGTACCATACCCGGCCCACGTCATAAAACGCATGAACGCCAAACGAAGCCGGAAAAAGGAATGTTCGGAGGTTACCCAACCGTACCCGCATCTCATTATTGAAGTAGGCCTTGGAGTCACCATAGAACCGGGTCTTCCGGAAACCGCGCACATCGGTTTTGCCATCTAACGCCTGGGCCTGGAACAACTGATAGGTTCCAGTATTAAAACCACCTCCTGCATTGAATACATAGGTCACTTTCGCCGGCAATCGGAAGGACTGGTAAATCGTGAGGCTTGCATTGTGCGATGTATAGTTGGGCGCATCCAGTCCATTCATCCAGCGGGAAGTATACTTCAGCATCAAACCACGCGTGGTATAGGTGATATTATCCCGCCGATCGATACCAACGACATAGCCAACACCCAGGAAGGTGCGGGGAATTGCCAATATGGATTCGGGCAAAGTGGCGTCGTAGACATTGATAAAACGATCACCACTGGGTTTCACCACCTCACCGCGGTGAAAGATAGGGCCTGCTTTCACATAGGCCCATTGCCCGAGTCGACGACGAAGCCGCGCTTCACCACGGAAGTCACGAAAACGTAACCGGTAGTAGTCGATAGCGTTGGGCACATCGAGGTTGGGTTGTTGATTAATGTTCTGGTCATAGACCGACTCATTGCCCCAACCAAAGAAATTGTTTACAAAGTTTGGCGAACGGACGTCCGCGTCGATCTCCAGGTCCCACTTCCCTATCCACTGTGGGAAACGTCCTTCGTACTTTACGGTAAACGACAAGGTTCGCACGGCTACGCTGGCCTGCAGCATATGATGCGAGCTATACGGTTTCTTCCGGAATCCATGGGCAATGGTCGAAAAGCCGGGGCCCAGAAAAATACCATCGTCAATATTGTAGGATACTGTATGCTTTGGCGCAAAGCGATTGTACTCAAAGTCCTTCCGGTCATAATCGTTTACATGTTGATCATCGGAGGTGCGGTTAAATACCCGACGGCCTGCGAGCTGAATACCGGCAGGCTGGTCATATACCCACACCCGCCGCCGACCAGACGACTCATTAATCAAACTGTCTTTGCCTTCTCCTCCTACTATCCTGACCTTCTGGCGACCGGACACCCCGGCAAAATGAAATATGTCCTTGCCGCCCAAACCATACAATCTCAACTCACGCGTCTCATGTGCCACAAACTCCCGGTCAAACAACAACCGGCCTTTATGCCCCTGCTTGTTGATGTTATACATCTTCACACTGAGATTTCCGCCAGGAAGCCAGGTAGCATCAAACCACTCTGATTGGTTACTCCCAACCACATCTACTTCACGTGCCAGAAACGCATAGTAGATCTGAGCATCCGCTACCAAATTACTTCTCCTCGATTTGAGGCGTCGGGCGATTTCTTGACCATGCAGGGCAAACACATCTTTGGGCCAGGCGCGCAATGCTGAATCAATGGACGCATCGGTCAGGTGTTGTGAAAGGTCCAGGGCCACTCGCCGGAAGTCTTCCCGGTTCAATTGATTGAGAAAACTGCGATCGAAATGGCGACCAACTTTCATCAACCCCGGTACCCAGCGTACATGATCACCAAAACCCTCTAACTGTGGAAAATTATGTCGCTTGCGAAGCCTGGCTGGCAAGAATCCTTCATTTAGAAAGAATGCCTGGTCCCGGTCGCGGGGAATGGGACGATAGACCTTTTCTTTTTTCGTACCGTACTCACCCCATCGCCATTGATCATCATGCCGATCCCAGTCACCGATCCACATGTCAAACAACCGGGAACGCAATACCCAGGGTTGATCAATCTTTATGTCATTATCATCCGCCATGTGTTCCAGCATGCGATGGGTTGAAATCATTTTTGTCGGATTACCGAAAAAATCCATACCCTTTCCTGATCCGTCCGGACGTTCTTCAAACATCATGGGCTGACCAGCGAAATCCTTGCGATACACACCCCAACGCTGATCGTTGGGTGCGTACACCACCTTTGGATTTGTATGATAGATCCCGGCAGCCGAGGCCAATCGCGGTATCACGAGGGCAGCATAGGGATGCTCCGCTGAAACCTGATCCTGCTTTACCGCCTGAACAAATGTTTTTCGAAAACTCACCGGCAAGGCACGCTCCGGAAATTTCTCCACGGTGCGCAACGTAAACTGTCGCCCCTGGTGATCTGCCAAACGCAACGCCATCGTCTCGGCCCCACCCCCTTTGCTCAGGATAGAAAGGCCTCCATGTTCTCGACCGATATCAAACGCTTCCAACTGAAGCCGCAAGGCCCACTCAGCACGGTAGTTGGCACCCAGTAACCGGCGTCTGAAGTTATTTGCATCGTACTGAAAACTGGCCCGTGATCCTACCCATAATGTATCCGCTGAAGATGTCACAAACTTTTCTGGTGCATAGGCTTTCACCTTTGGCACCACCGTTTCAAACACTTTCCCTTTCAGTGTGTAGTACTCAATATTTATAGTGCCGTCCTTCATTAGTAAGAGCTGGGCAATTCCCTGATCCGGGCTCACAAACCTGGCCTTGCCTTTTTGCCTGACCGCTGACGACTTCGACGCTGCGCCGCTGACGACATAGTATACACTGTCCGATGCTGTGTATTGAAGCGCATGTTCATGTCCACTTACGTAAATAGTCCCCGGGTAAGCAGAAAGAACGTCCTCGAGTCCATGCCGAAGTGCTTTATTGACGGGATGGGCGGCGTCCTGTACGTGGCCGAACACAGACCGATACAAAGGAACCAATGAGCCAACAATGGGAAGTGGCACATAAAGATTTTTTTGAGCAGCCGTCAACGGAAACAAGTGATCCTTCCAGGTGAACACCCCTCCATGCGGGCCATAGGTATATACCGGGTGATGACCCGCCACAATAATCCGTTTACCCTGATTTCGGTTGAGCATGTCGTCGAGATGAATAGTAACATCCGCTGCACTTTTCGAATCACACGGACTCTGATCACCCTCAGGCTTGTCCCATGGGTGAAGAAACCATTGGGTGTTTAGCACAACGAGCAATACATCATCTGCCAGTTTGATTTCTTCAGGTCCCGGGCATCCATCCCTGGGAAGAAAATACACATTGGATTTGTGCAATGAATCAATAAATGCCTGTTGGTTTTTCAGATAACTAAGACCATCATGATGACCATTCTTCCAATCATGGTTGCCTGGCACTACATATATCCTCTCTGCCCCAGCGGCAAGGTCCAGTTGTTCCATCAATCGACGTTCTGCTTCCGGCCGGTCCGGGCTCAGTTTGTCAGGCATACCCTTAGGATAGATATTGTCACCGAGAAAGATTACCGTGGCAGGAATTCCCTGGGTGGTCAGGGCATGAATTTGGTCACGCAGGTTTATGACTTGCTCCGCTCCACCATCTCCAATCAGGATGATGGCCTGACTAGCAAAATGGGGTTGGGGCTGCGCCAAAGCCACCACGGATGGCCAGAATGCCAAAAAGCCAAGAATCCATAGACGCATCCTGGCAAAAATAGAGTTTTGAGGCAGTTAGCCAACCGATTATATATACCAGGATCCACTATTTCACAACGGATACCTGTACAGTACGCAGTCCTTCGGGGCATTGCCCTGATTGACAAAGCGGAACCATTTCTCCAGTCGCACCTCTTCTTCCATGCCACATTTGAGCAGCACCTTCGAAGAAGCTACGTTCTCGATGTCAACAAAAGTCTGTATCCGGTAGACCTCAGGTAACTGCCTCATGATGCCCAGCATGACCCGGGTGGCTTCGGTAGCATAGCCCTGCCCCCATTGTGTCGGGCTTAAGATATAGCCAAACTGGAGCTTACCCTGATCATTCATGATACCAAAACTGCCGATCAGCCGGTTGGTGCTCAGGAGACGGAGCGTGAATGAGTAATCAATTCCTTGCCGCCATGCATTCACTGCATAATTCACAAAGGCACGGGTGTCACCAATCGTCTGGTGCGTGGGCCAGGACACATAGCGGGTGGCTTCGGGCTTGCTGGCGTAGGTATGAAAAATTTCTTCTGCGTCTTCGTACCTTAGCCGGGACAATACCATCCGCGCCGAGCGGATCACTTCAGGAATTTCAAGTTTCATACCAATTACCCCCGGCTGTTCATGGGTTCAAATATCGTTCATCAATACTTTAAAAAAGAAGTCGATGGTATCATTATCATCGTCAAGGTAAATCCGATCCAATGGAAAGGCACCGAATTGTCTATTCACCCCAATGGCGCCGTAGAGTCACGCGACCTTGAATTTGATGAAGCCATCCTGGAAGATCTGAAAATCGATGGCTTTCTGGAGTCAAGCCCGCTGGAATTCAACCTCTATCACGTCGGGCTCAAATCCTGACTATTTTCTAATTCCAAACAGCCGGTTAATTTTACGGCCGGAATTCTGAACACTAACCAGCTATTATGGGACGCGTATTCGAAAAACGGAAACACAAAATGTTCGCACGCTTTGACCGAATGGCCAAAGGATTTACACGAATCGGAAAGGATATAGCCATCGCTGTAAAGCAGGGCGGCCCCAATCCCGACAACAATCCGCGACTGCGCATGGCCATCCAGAACGCTAAGGGTATCAATATGCCCAAAGACCGCGTGGATTCAGCCATCAAGCGCGCCTCTTCAAAAGAAGAAAAGGACTTTCAGGAAGTAATCTATGAAGGTTATGCGCCCCATGGCGTCCCTGTACTGGTGGAATGTGCCACCGACAACCCCACCCGGACTGTAGCGAACATCCGGCTGCACTTCTCCAAGAATGGTGGCAGCATGGGAAACTCCGGGTCGGTATCCTTTATGTTCGAGCGCAAAGGGGTTTTCAAATTTGATCCCGCCAAGATCAATCTCGATGAAATCGAACTGGACCTCATTGACGCTGGTGCCGAAGATATACAACGCGAGGAAAGTGAGATTATCATTTACACTGCCTTCACCCAGTTTGGCCACATGCAGAAGTTCCTCGAATCGAAGAATCTCGGCGCTAAGAGTTCTGAACTGCACTACATCCCTACCACCACCAAGGAGCTTTCAGAAGCCGAACAAGATGAGGTGATGGAATGTGTGACTGCCCTGGAAGCAGATGACGACGTTCAGAACGTCTATCACAACCTGGCTTAATCCTGCGTCACGGTACTGCCACCCGTAGCCATAGCATTCACGGTGGCGCCACCCCTGACATAAATGATGCTGGCGCCGCTGGCGTTTGCATCCAGCTTTTGAGTAGCCTTGACGTTAACCTTACTCGCACCTGATGCATCTACACTTGCCTGTTGCGTGGTAAGCCCATAGGCACTCAATTCCGATGCCCCTGATACGGTAGCAAAAAGCGACTCGCTGTTGCCTGACATACTTACCCGTGAAGCACCCGATATAGCCAACCTGATGACCCTGGCATCCACATTAAACTGGCCAATGCTGGCCCCGGAAAATGTGAGATCAACGGGCTGGGTAGTCGTGAGCCCGGCGGCTGAAACATTGCTTGCACCAGAAAAGTTAGCTCCTGCCAGAACAGGCATACTGATGGTAATGTAAGTGGGGTGATCGCGTTGCCAACTCCCTGAGAATTTAATTTGCAGGGTTGACCCTAATTTACTCACTATCAAATCATTCAGATTCCGCCGGTCACCTTCCGCATGAACTTCAAACAAGGGACTTTGCCGGATGGTGATGTTAAGCCCATCAGCTGCTTCCAGTCGGTCAAAATCAAAGATTGGATAGTCGCGTTGACCTTGCTGAAGGGGTCCGGGATCAGCTTCCCGGAAGCAAGCAGACAGGATCAGCGCCAGGGAAAGAATTCCCATCCGGAGGTAGTTGGTGGTATTCATCGCATGGTGTTATGTCTCCAAGACAACCCATGCTTGCTTCACCCCTATTTCATTCAGATTATTTTTTCGGCCCCCGAACGGTGAGGTTATCGTCTACCATCCGGTTGTTGTATTGTTGGATAAAGGCTTTAAGGTAGGACTCCATAGCAGCGGCAGTGTCCGGGAGTTGGCTAATCAGATTAACATTCAACCGCCTGTCAGTTGTGAAATCAAACAGGCCCGTAGAACGGTTGCCATCAAACTGTAAGAGATAGTTCCCACGGAAAGCCTGGTAGGTATTGTCCAGGTAGTTGAACGCGAACGGTCGGGTTCTGTCCCTGAAAATATCACGTCCGTAAGCCAGGAAAGGTTTGTTGTAATTTAGTTCACCGAGTATGGTAGGCATGATATCAATCTGCTGAATGATGGTGGGGTTCATTTCATGCCAATCGGCACCGGGCTTATAAAAGAAGATCGGTATCTCGAAGTACCCCACCGGCGATTGATAGTCGGCCAGGCGGGTCTGGGCAGAAGCGTGATCGGCTGTAATGACAAACAACGTATTCTTAAACCAGGGCATGGACGACGCCGTGTGAAAAAATTCCCTGAGTGCGTAGTCGGTGTACTCGATGCACTTGTAAATGGTCATCTCTCCTTCTTTGAACCTGGATTGAAATTCCGCAGGCAAGGTGTAGGGATGGTGCGATGATACCGAGAAGAAGTTGGTGTAAAAGGGTTGCTTGAATGTATTCATCTGCTCCGCATAGTACTGCAAGAACTTATGATCCCAGATTCCCCATATACCGTCATAGTCTTCATTGTGGTTGTATTCATCTTTCCCGAAATACCGATCAAACCCACACGTATTGGCGAAGGCCTGAAAGCCCATAGAACCGTTGGGTGCGCCATGAAAGAAGGCCGAATAATATCCTTCCTTTTTCAGCAAAGAAGACAAACTCGTAACCTGATTACCCGAATAGTGCGACAGGACATACGGTACCTCAATGGACGGAATGCTGGCGATGACAGAAGGCATGGCATCAATGGATTTACGACCATTGGCAAATGAATATTGATAAGCACGTGAATGACCGATCAGGGAATCAAGAAAGGGGGTAAACCCTTTGTAGGTTCCCTGTTCCTGATCCTGGTTATATATACCAAAGAACTCCTTGGAAAAGCTCTCCAGAATGATCACCACGACATTGGCTCGGTTGGGAACCTGGGAAGAATCAGGATGATGGATGGGAGAGAAAATTGCCTCAGCATCTGCATCGGATTCAAAATAACTCACCTTATTGATCGCCGGCGTTCGGGCGGTCCTCATGACAGCGAAGGGTGTATTGAGCACGAGGTTTATATCCTTTGGTGCCGTCGCATATTGGGCTGCATTGCTCAGGGTAATCGGCCGGGTGCTTTCACCAAACCCGCCACGCATGCCAGCCACGACCAGGCCCACAATTACCAACATGGCCGCCACACCTGATACATAGTAGGTCGCCTTATGTTTAAGCTGCGGGCCCTCAACCTTAAAACGACGAAAGACCCATGCCATGAACCCTACGAGTGCAACCCAAAACACCAGGGCGTACCAGTAGTCGATTAGAAATCGAAAGAACAATGAGAATCCGTTATGTTCATTCTCAAACTGCCTCAACACCACCAGGGTCGTGCGCCTAAGGGTATACGGGTAGTATACCGTATCGGCGATATTCAAGGCCAGCCCGATAGCGTTGATGGTGAGGAACAAATAGCTCAGAAACCGTTTATATCCGGCGAGAAATCGGAAGTTAAACGGGATAATCATCAGCAAAATAAAGAGGGAATTGAGGTAGAGTACGGCTGACAAGTCAAAGCGCAAACCCCCGAGTTGGATTAGCAAAAAGCGCTCTAACGTCATGTCGGGAAAGAATTCCCGGTTATAGAAATAGAAAACCAGTCGGCAGATGGTGAACAGGAGCATCATCAACGCGAGGGCAGCGGCCAGGTTGATATAAATATTTCCACGGACCCGAAGCCCCCTGAACCAGCCTTTATCTCCCTTGTCCATGTTGATAAGGCGCAAAATACTTCAATAGGGCCAAAATGTGTCGTCTGAATACCGATTTTCTCTTAGTTTTGTAAGTTGGCACGTGTATGAAAGTGCATTTGCCGCACCCTTTCACTACCCCTAACCTGATCCATGAGGATTCTTGCGTATTCTGTATTTGTCATATTGATCAGTCATCAGGTCAATGCCCAGAACATTGAATCGTTTGGGGTCTTCGGCGGTTTTAATATTCCGGTCACGCTGGACAAAGGCCTTGAACGCGATACACGCTATGAGGCCAGGTTTCTGATCCGGGGCACTCCATTTGGATTTCATTATGGCTACGACCGGCCTGGATTTGGATGGGTGATCTCCCCTAGTTTGCTCACCCTCGGCCAGAATTATACGATCAAGAACACGACCGGTGGCGACGTAGGTACACGCGATATCAACCTGAAGTATCTCAGTGTTCCCATCGCGCTGAAATTCCATGTCAACGATTTGTCCTTCTTCCGACTCAGCATGGTAGCGGCGCTGGATATCTGCTATCTTATGGATGGCAAAGAGACCATTACCCATGAGGCTGCAAAATTAAAGTTCCCGGCCGGGGTATCAGTACCTACCGATCCGGGATATCAGATCGCATATGATGGCGTATTTGTACCTGCCGTAACTAATCAGATCCAGGTGTCCAAAGACAAGTTCAGTACGCTGCAACTCTTCGGAGGTGTAGGCATAAGGGCCGACCTCGATTTCAGTGAGAACTGGAGCGCAATGATCGACGGGCGCGCCAACTTTGGCATATTCGACTCCCGCAATGCTGCCTACATCAACACCTTGACTTTCCCGACAGGACCAAATGACATCAATGGTAAGCCCGGTGCACCCGATGTGTATGGACAACGTCGCGATATGTTCCTGTCCTTTACCATGGGGATCTCCCGCATCATTCAGACCAAGACAAAATTCAAGGCCAAGCAATCTACACCGGTGCCTAAAATGCAGCTGAAGACCGTGAAGCCCAGAAAAATGAAGAAGAAATAGTCTTCATGGGTCAAATCTAAAATTTCTACCTTCGCGGTTCGTTTAATCAGAAATTCATGATGAATACGGTTTTCAAAGGAGTGGTCGTTTCGGCCATGGTGGGGTTGATGATACTTGCGGGGGGCTGCAAGAAAACCGTAACACCAACAACATATTTGGCGATTGACCTGGGTAGTCTTCACTCCATGTCGATTAAGTCGGATGGCACATTGCGTGGTTGGGGCAAGAACGACGGCGGTGCACTGGGTGATGGTTCAGCCATCAATAAGACAACCCCCTTTCTCGTTGGGTCATCTTATGCGTCTGTTTCCGGTGGATTTGGCTATACCCTGGCTATTCGTCAGGATGGCACCTTATGGTCCTGGGGGTCCAATACACAGGGGACCCTGGGTGACGGATCAAATACCAACCGCAATTCTCCTTTACTCATTGGTGAGAATTACAGCAGCGTTTCTGCCGGCATTGCACATGCCATGGGCATAAAGACGGATGGATCTCTCTTTACCTGGGGCACCAATGGCTTTGGTCAATTGGGTGATGGAACACTCACCACCACCAAAGTACCCCAATACATCACCGGAGGATTTGTTGCCATTGCAGCGGGCAGTTACTTCTCGGCTGGTATTAAGACCGATGGCTCCCTGTGGACCTGGGGCTTCAATAACCTTGGTCAACTTGGTGACGGCACCACCAGCAACCGACCCACACCCCAACAAATCGGTACTAACTTCAAAGCCATCTCAGCATACGGTCTGTTTTGTGTCGGACTTAAGAATGACGGAACGCTCTGGACCTGGGGCGCCAACGATTCAGGTCAATTGGGTGACGGCACCCTCCAAAGCAAGAGCAGCCCCGTACAAATTGGAAGTGATTTCGTCAAGATTGCAGCCGGACTCAACCATGCACTCGCTGTCAAGTCCGATGGTTCACTTTGGGCCTGGGGAAGCAATACGAAAGGACAATTGGGTGACGATACCACCACCAACCACAATGCCCCCGTTAAGGTGGGCGATGGCTATGCGGATGTGGCAGCAGGTGAATCTCATAGTCTTGGTCTGAAGAAAGACGGCACCTTGTGGGCTTGGGGATACAATGGCTCTGGCCAGGTGGGCGACGGAACCACCGTGGATAAGCACATTCCTGTTAACATCGCCAACTAAGTACAATACCATGATAACTGCGCTATTGATCATCCTTGCCCTGGTGGCTATTCCCCTGATCGCCGCTTTGTTTATGGAAAAGCAGTATTCCCTCACCGCGGAGATTATCATCAACCGCGCACAGCAGGATGTCTTCCATTACATCAGGATGATTGGTAACCAAAAGCATTATAACAAGTGGGTGATGGCTGATCCAAAAGCGAAAATAAAAACAACGGGCACAGACGGTACCGTGGGCTTCATTTCTGCGTGGGAAAGTCAGGTGAAGAATGTTGGTGTCGGCGCACAGGAGATTACCCGCATCATCGATGGTCAGGGTTATGAAGCTGAATTGCGTTTTGAAAAACCATTCAAAGGATTAAGTCATGCGGTTAACATGACTAGCGCACTCTCTCCCAACCAAACCAGGGTGTCATTCACGTTTCATTCCAGCAACCCCTATCCCATGAACCTGCTGGTACCCATGATCAAAAAAATGCTTCTCAAGGACATGAACGAGAACTGCGCTAATCTCAAGAAAGTATTAGAGGCCTGAGATTTCTATCTCCCGTAAAAAGACATAATTATTTCCAATTGGTCGAGGGCCGTAATCTGCTCTGCCAGCAGCAATTCCTTTCGGAATGGCAACCAAACCTGTTGCTCGGCATCAAAGTACTCCGCCACATCTTCGCCGAGGAATAACTTATAATCCATCTTGGAAAGGCCCGCGACCACATAGCCCGGGTAGTAGGTTGAATAGCCGCTGAGTCGCAGGTAATCAAGCTTCAGCAACATCAGGAATTTACCCAGACTATACTTGCGGTAGTCCGGGTCGAAGAAGTTAAGAATGCCAGCACCGGATGCTTGTCCCAGATCAAGATAACCAGCTGCAATAAGCCGGGCGTCATCCCATACCTGGAAGCACCGGGTGTTAAAGATATTTCGATTCATGTCGTTGTTATCAAGCAGGCACTCCTGAATACTGTCCGCCCCATCAAAAGTAATGGACGCCCGATAGCGTTGATACAACGCCTCCTCTTGGATGGTGATGCCCTCAAAGGGTTCCACAGAAACCGTAAAGTTACGGTTCAGGTTCCGGATCTTCCGGTGGGTTGGCCGGGGCAGTACGCGCGCAATTTCATAGCGAAGCCAATGTACCCGGTAAAAATCTGGCAAGGCCACGTGTGTGGTCGTGAATACCTCCTGTTGCATCCGATACCACCCGCGCTCCAGGTAGGCATCCAGTTCGGTTCCGGTAAGAGCATCCGGTGCCAATTTCTCATGGTAGATGGTCATGACTACATGTCGTTCTCCGCGGGTCGAATCACAAACCTAACCACCTGCACCCTAATCTCCAGCACCAATTTTCCGATCACTTTTGAAAAACGCTTATTTACTCAAGTCAGCTAATTCATACACCTTTAGAAGAAGGACATGATGCGCAACAAAGTTGCATTTTATTTAGCTTTAACTACTTGATAATGAGCAATCGGCGTGCAAAAAGGCACGAAAGAAAGTTGCGCTAAACTGAAAATTTATATTTAATGAGCGGTCTGGTTTCCTTCTCTGATTACCTTCGGATAGACGTGCAAATTTTACCCCCATGTAAACACTACATACTTCCAAATTAAAAAAAGATTTTACACCTGTAACCAAACAACTTATGATACGATTGGCATTAGCCGTAGGATTTATGGCTGTATTCGGTATAGTGGCATACGCGATTGTACTGCTCCTTACCAATCATTTCAAGAACAAAGAAAACCCTAACCAAAACAACACTAACTCTTAACCCGTATGGACGCAACAAATTCATCCAATTCATTTTTCAACCGCAAATCCATTTTTGCCGGTGCCGGATTGATCCTTGGATTAATCCTCTTTCTGATCATTAACCCGTTCTCCTGGAACGATGCCGGTAACCGCACAGTGGTGGAGCGCACTACCGGCGAACAGATCGTTCAGTTCGCTCCCGGCATCTTTTACGCCGGCTTCTTTGCCAAAGAGAAAGAGTGGCCCAATCAAATCTCGGTAACCTATCAATCCGAGAACGCTAATCTGGATCTGGAAGACAACGGAATTGAAGTTGGACAGATCATGATCCGTTTCAGTGATGCTACCACGGCCAATGTCAAAGGTATCACCCAGTTCATCCTGCCTTCAGATGAAAAGGAAATGATCCTGATTCATAACACACACCGTACGCCGCAGTCACTGGTGGTAAAGCGACTTGCCCCCTACACGAAAGAGTGTTTGCAGTCGTCTGCCCAGCTGATGAGCAGTGAGAAGCACTATGGGGGTGGCCGCGCACAGATGGCCCAGGACTTTATGGACCAGTTGAAGGAAGGTGTCTACCTGCTGATGACCGAAGAGAACCTGGTGTATGACTCGCTGGAGCGCGAGAAGAAGCGCGTGTATCAAACCGAGATTCAATATGACAAAAAGACCAACCTTCCACGCCGCAAAACGTCGTCCATCAAGGAATATGGCATTACGGTGGCGGACGCTGCCATTACCGATGTAGATTATGAAGACAAGGTTGATCAGAAACTGGTGAAGATTATCGACGCGGTCACCAAGTCATCCATCTCCAAGCAGGAATTGATGACGGCCCAGCAACAGACACTTACGGCGAAGGCCAAAGGTGAACAGGCCCTCGTGGAGATCGAGTACCAGCAGAAACAGGAACAGACCAAGCAGGTAGTGGAGGCCGAGACCAAGGTGAAGGTAGCCGAACAGGACAAACTGCAGCAGAAGATCGCTTATGAAGGCGCGATCCTCGAAGCCAAGAAGATCAAGGAGTTGGCTGATGCGCAAGCCTACGCCCGCAAGATGATCATGCAGGCCGACGGCGCCCTTGAAATGAAACTGAATGCCCAGGTAGAAGTACAGAAAGCCTGGGCTGAAGCCTTCGCCAAATACACCGGTGCGGTAGTACCACAGATACAGACCGGAGCCGGCCCCACAACCAATGGTGCGCTGAGTTTTATGGATATCATGACCGCAAAGACTGCGCGTGACTTTGCACTGGACATGAAGCCCAGAGGCAACTAACGATTGACAACAACTCAAATCAAGCCCCGATGTAAGTCGGGGCTTTTTTAATCTTACCTGGAATCTTTGGACTGATCCACCCTACATATCAGGGTCAATGGTAATTTTATCATCATGATGCTTCATAACAAAGCTTGTTGAGGAGAAAACAATATCATGAATGAGCACGGGGTTGTTATTTATTTGCAGGTCGTCCAAGGTTACAGACTGCATGCCCCGCCCCGTAACATTGACTATTGCGGAATGCGCATCCGGAGGTACAATTGCCTGTAGGTGGGTTTCTTTTCCTGATGTCGATAAGCATTCGGAAACCCTGAAGAATCATCCTGAGACACGGGAACAAACGAATTGCTCAGCCATTTATGGACCATCTCCGCCTGTTGTGCTTGCAGAGAAAAACTAAATAACAACATGAATGGTACTACAATGGAATAGCGCATGTCTGAATACTTGTTATGTGATGATCAGACTCCTCAGATAGTTTAATCTGAATCTTCTACTTCTAAAGTAGTAACCCATTTGCCTTGATTGGATTTTAATTAGCTGGTAAAAGTCATTTCAATTCAACTCGCAATTGAGGATATTTACAGGTGTCAAGCTTCAGCATGAAAACCAAACTCATCTCAGGTCTTATGATGGCCCTGGTCGCTTTGCAATGTACAGAGCCGGGGCCTTCACCGATTGTCGACCATGACATCACCTTGCAGGTAGTGGACATAGCCGGAAAAAATCTCCTCCAACCCGATATGCCCGGCTCCCTGAACACATCTGACATCCGGGTTTTTTACCAGGAGCAAGGTGTACGTAAGGAGATCTATAATCCGCTCATGGATATGTCCAGAAACTATAGAATATACCGCAACCGGGATAAGGGGCCATATCTGATGATGCTCATGCCCTATACCGGTAAATCCATGAATGAAGAGACCACCACCATTATTCACTGGAACGACAACGTCAAAGAAGACACATTAAAATGTCAGATCTACAAGCATGGCAGTGGAACTTATGCCCGTACCGTCAAAATCAACGGCATTCAGAAATACACCTACCCGGTCGACCGGCCGGTTATTTTTGACAGTGTGACGTATAGGAGGTTTGTAACCGTGATCAAATAGAAATATTCGATACATGAAAGCCTTAATGCTGATTCTTTGCGTGATGGCCTGTGCAGAGGTTTGTTCAGCACAGGAAATCCGTGAAGTGAAGGGACAGCCCTTGCAACTCAGCAAGTACCTGGCATCGCGTCAATCCAGGCACAAGGTTATGTACTATGCGATCATCTCCCGTTCCGGTTTGACAATGCTGGACCCCATAGTTGACGCCCAACTCATCACCCACTACTTTTCACCTGCGGGAGGTGGCCAGGGCATTCATAAAATCTTCCTCGAGAGCCCTGATCAAATCAATGAGTTTCTTGACTCGCCGGACTCCTTGCTGGTATATGGCCACGGTCATTTTCAACCCTTCGCGACAAGGCATTCGTATCGCTTACAATCAATCCCTATCCTCTATAATTTCTCGCTCTACAACCAATCGAACTATCCGTACTATACTGGCATCCGAAGTATCCGGGGTGGCGTTGCCAATATTTCATTTTTACTGGAACCCAGGGATTCGGGTGGAAGCACTTTCAGGAAGTTGCTTTTCCTGAGGAAATAAAATTCCTATTCAGGATCATTGGTCGACCAAGCCTCTAGGGCTGGACCGGATTTGCAATTTGGTCCGCTCCTGAATCGGTACAGATCAAAACGAAAAGCAAGCAAAAATTTGCAACACCCTGCTCTGAGTCGGCCAGGCAATGCCACCTGTTTGCAGCACGAGGTTAGTCAATCCGTGTTGGTATCGGAGACCGATATTAATGCGCCGGGCTAGGGTATATGACACACCGCCAACAAGTGAAAAATCTTTCTTGGGCATTCCCGAGGTCAAGTCATTATTCACAGCTACATTATTGATGGTACCAGCTTCTTTGGCAGCAAGCAACAAACCCAACTGGGCACCTCCGTGAATGGAAATCCTCCTTCCCCATTCCAACATCATAGGTACATTCAGGTAGTTCATGCTTCTGGTCACAGAGCCGATGGAAGAGCCACCCGGAACTGCTGAAGAATAGAAATCATTTCGTTGGCCTTGCCCCGAATAAAATATTTCTGGTCGAAATGCCATCTTTCCACCCAAGGGAATCCTGGCAAATAAACCCGCATGTAGTCTGGTGACTGAATTGCCGGTGCTGTTATTATCGGGAGCACTCAAATCGGGCTCATTCACGCCCATCTTGATCCCCAGCTCGGGCTTATTCACCTGGCCAATACCAACATAAGCCTGCAAGAGAAAGAGAGCGAGTAGCAACCGATGGCATACTTTCATAAAGTGAAATTACAAATGAAGAGCAGCAAACACCATTTAGATCAATGATAAATTGGTACTTTAATGTTGGTTTAGAATGAGAACAATCACAACATTGATATTCCTCACCATCATTCATGAGCTCTGCTATGCACAAGATGCAAATTCCAAATGGGAGACGAATCTAACCTACTCCTTTGGTATACCTAGTGGTGCTTTTGGTGCTGTGGACCCAACCACATCTGTATCATATGTTTCGCCTAATGTGCCACAACTCTCTGGTTTCGATAAAAAGGGCCATGCCGCTGCCTTGAATGGCAGCGCGATAGATATAAGAGTCAACTATTTGTTAAGCAAGAATTTTATCGCAAGTCTTGGAATGAGTGCCTCATCTCATTCAGTGAATGTAAATCCACTTAACAATTATTTGTACCAAGCCTTCAGTGGTAATGGGACTGGCTATTTCAATGCTGTACAATGGAGTTATCGTAATTTTTCCATTGCTCCGGGAGTCTCCTATCAGATTCAATCCGGGAAATGGTTCTTTCGTGTTACCCAATTAATTGGCCTTGCCGTCATGGAGTATCCTGGCTATTATATGGACTTCTATTTCAATGGGGCAGTAAGTTCGGTCGTGAAACATGAAGGTAACAAGCCCAATAGCACATCATGGTGGATATCTTCCAACTTATCCATTAACAAATGGATATCGCAACGTGTTTTCGTTGGAGTCAATGCAGGTTATTCTATCGCCAATTTTCCGTACGAAATTACCCTTCGGCTGGTACCTGGCGGTAATCCTACCCCTACCCGATATGATGAAGTTCCCTGGAGAACCATTGGTGTCGGGCTAGTGGCCGGGTATCGGTTTTAATCATTTAGTTTAACTCGCCGGTCAGAACGTTTCTCCAGGCAATCATAACCTATCACAAAACAAAAAAGCAATCAACTGAATATCAGTGGATTGCTTCTTATTTGTGTAGTCCGTACGGGAATCGAACCCGTGTTACCAGAATGAAAATCTGGTGTCCTAACCCCTAGACGAACGGACCGTCTTTTTTAACGAGCCGCAAATATAGAATCCTGCCGCTATTTGACAAAAACGGCACCATTCTTTTTTGCCCCGGGGAACCATTAATCATTGGTTTTCGCTTTATAGTGGTATATTTTTACGCGCTGAAAAAAAATTAAACCAAGACTAACATGACAAAGATCGGCATCAATGGTTTTGGCCGCATCGGACGCCTCGCGTTCCGCGCTGCCATCGACCGCAAGGATATTGAAATCGTGGGCATTAATGACCTCGTAGACCCGGCCTACATGGCCTACATGCTCAAGTACGACTCCACCCACGGCAAATTCAAGGGTACCGTAGAAGTGAAAGACGGCCACCTGGTTGTCAATGGAAAATCGATCCGCGTAACCGCCGAAAAAGATCCTTCCAACCTCAAGTGGAACGAAGTAGGCGCTGAAATTATCGTAGAATCTACCGGCCTCTTCCTCACCATCGCCGACGGTCAGAAACACATCAACGCCGGCGCGAAAAAGGTGGTATTCTCTGCTCCTGCCAAGGATGACACCCCTACATTCGTGATGGGTGTCAACCACAAGAAACTCACCAAGGAACACACCATCGTTTCCAACGCCTCCTGTACCACCAACTGCCTCGCTCCCATCGCCAAGGTGCTTAACGACAAGTTCGGCATCCTCGAAGGATTGATGAGCACGGTACACGCTGTAACAGCCACACAGAAAACTGTAGACAGCCCGTCAGCCAAGGATTGGCGCGGCGGCCGCGGTGCTTACCAGAATATCATCCCTTCTTCTACCGGTGCCGCCAAAGCAGTTGCATTGGTAATCCCTGAACTGAAGGGCAAACTGACAGGTATGTCGTTCCGCGTACCAGTAGCCGATGTGTCGGTTGTTGACCTGACCGTACGCCTGGCCAAGCCTGCATCATACGACCAGATCAAAGCTGCCATGAAAGAAGCTTCCGAAGGCGAACTGAAAGGCATCCTCGGCTACACGGAAGATGATGTGGTATCATCTGACTTCCTTGGCGACGCACGCACTTCTATCTTCGACGCCAAAGCAGGTATCGCCCTCAACGACAGCTTCGTGAAGGTGGTGTCCTGGTATGACAACGAGTGGGGTTATTCCAATAAGCTCATCGACCTCGTACAGGAAGTGGCGAAGTTCTAATCGCAACGAAACAGAATCAAAAGAGCATCGTGATCCGGTGCTCTTTTTTTATGTCCGGACTTTTCGCTTCACCCAGATATTGCCCAGCACCCCGCACAGTACCACCACCATGCCCAGGTGCGCCTCCAGCGAAAAGGTCTCGCCGAAAATGAAGTACCCAAACGTGAGGGCATAGATAATTCCCACATACTTAACGCTGGCCACCGTAGCGAGTTCATCCGCCTGATAGGCGCGGGTCATGAAATACTGCGCAATCTGAGCCGTGGCTCCGATGAACAACAACACGAGCCAGTCGGTACTTTCCGGCATCACGAAGTCGACGCCGATCATCAGCAATAACGTGATAGGCAGGGAAACCAACGGGAAATAAAATGTGATGATCAGCGGATGCTCCGTCTGCTTCAATTGGCGAATCATATTGTAGGCCAGCCCGGCTGCAATGGCCGACCCGAGTCCGAGAAACAGGTACAACGGCTCCACGCGGTTGTCGAAGCCCTGCACCATCAACACACCGCAGAAGGCCACGGCAAAGAAGAACCACTGCGCTTTGAGCACGCGCTCGTTCACCATGTACATTCCCATGATGGCGGTAAAGATCGGCGACAGATATTGCAAGGTCACCGCCGTGGCAAGCGGCATGTGCTGCAGGGTAATGAAATACAATACCAGCGATGTAGACCCAAACAATCCCCGAAGCAGTAAGGCCTGCCGGTTGTTGCCCGGCAGCAGCACGTGGTTGAATTTCAAAATGCCATAAGCGAGCGCCAGCGAAACAACTGAACGAAGGAAAGCAATTTCAATGGCTGGAAGATGATTCAACGTCTTCACGGCTGCATTCATCATCGCGAAGAACAGCGTTGCAAACATCATGAATCGCACTCCGCGTGAAAACATGGCCCAAAGATAGTGCGTCAAGTGATCAATGGACCCTTCCTTGGGACCCGGAATGCGCCTTTCGTCCCACTACGCCAGATCAAGTCACCCTCAGTGGTTACGTAAGATTCAGCCTCATTTTTAGCTCATTTTTAGCCTCCGGCATTTTCCAAGGCATGTCGCAACAAAGACTGTAAGACCGGTTGAGAAAGTTCTGAAATCATAAAGTATTGATATTCAATAGCATATCAAAGTGTCTATAGTACTAAAGATGTATTAGCCGTTGCCGATTCAGGTTAGTGTACCAATGTAGGGTTTAGGCCATTTCTCGACGGATTGAGCGGTCGGGAGGCCGCACATTTGTTTCGTTGTTAAACAATAGAGCCCATGGCCACGATGTCCAACATTAACGTACGTCACCGCTTCACGCAAGTGGTGATCCTCGTCCTGTTGATTCTTGCCGGCGTGCTTTTTTCGCAGGTAGCGAACGCAGGTCCAAAGCCCAAGTTTGACAAGCCCAAGTATCGCACACAGGTGCACCGCGCTGCAGGTCGCTCTTGTGTGGTACTTACCAAGAAACGCAAAGAGGGACCCGGCCGGCCGTTGCTGTCGTCCCACCGACGCGTGAAGAAAGCTAACTCAATGGCCCTGGCCGAAACGGATGGCCCGGGACCCAAATAATACTTAAGATAGGGTGTTTAGTGATGGCCTCTGCAGGTTCTCTGCAGGGGCTTTTTTTTGCGCTCTATTGTTCCGAATCTTGCCCCGTGAACTTCGATCGGGATACCTTCCTTCATCGCATGGCGCAGACGTCGCCATTCCCCTTTGACATCGCCATTGAGCGTGCCGAAGGAATTTACCTTTATTCACCCGATGGCAAGCGATATACCGATATGATTTCCGGCATCGGCGTAAGCAGTATCGGCCATCGCCACCCGCACGTATTGGACGCCATCCACCGGCAGTTGGACAAACATCTGCATGTGATGGTGTACGGTGAGTACATACAATCCGCACCGAATCAATTGGCGAGTTTACTCACCAGCCTGCTCCCTCCCACCTTAAACTGCTGCTACTTTGTTAACTCGGGCACGGAAGCCAACGAGGCGGCCCTCAAGCTGGCCAAACGGGTAACAGGCCGCACCGAACTTGTCTCGTTTCGAAAATCTTACCACGGCAGCACGCACGGGTCGATGAGCGTGTCTGGTAACGAAGTAAAGAAAATCGCCTTCAGACCTTTACTTCCCGACGTTCGCTTCCTGACCTTCAATGAAACAAGTGAACTGAGCCAAATCACTAATCAAACGGCAGGCGTAATTATCGAGACCATCCAGGGCGATGCCGGTGTGCGTATCCCCTCCATGGAATTCATGCAGGCCTTGCGCAACCGTTGTGATGAGACCGGATCAATGCTCATCTTCGACGAGATTCAGTGCGGTATGGGCCGGACGGGAAAGCTATTTGCATTTGAGCACTACGGCGTTGCTCCCGACATTCTCACGCTGGCCAAAGCATTCGGCGGCGGACTGCCTATTGGCACCTTCGTCTCATCGGAGGCCCACATGAAGTCATTGACCCATGATCCGATGCTGGGCCACATCACCACCTTTGGCGGAAATCCGGTGTGCTGCGCTTCGGCCCATGCAACACTTGAAGTACTGACGCAAGAGAAACTAATTGACCAGGTAGAAGAAAAAGGCCGGTATTTACAATCCCTGCTGCAACATCCGGACATCCGTGAAATCAGACGGATCGGGTTGATGTTTGCGATGGATTTCGCCTCTGCAGAAAAAGTAAACCGAATCGTAGCCCGGGCCCGTGAGAATGGGATCATCCTGTATTGGTTCCTCTCCCACCCCTACAGCATACGCATGGCTCCGCCACTCACCATTGGCATGGACCAACTGAAAGAATCTGCTGAAATGATTCTGGATGCCATCGAACATTCCTGAGGGAATGGCGTATCTTCATTATCACAACCTTCCAACTATGAAAAAATGGTTATTGCTTATCGCCATCATAGCGATATTTTCCATTGCACGAGCCCAGGACCTGCAGACCCTTGCTCAGGAACGCGTAGACGGTAAAGAGACACCCGGAATCATTATTGGTGTCTATGACCATGGAAAGATCCACTATTACGCAGCAGGTTTTGCGGATGTTGCCACCAAACAACCGGTAACCTCCACAACACTTTTTGAAATCGGATCCATCACCAAAACATTTACCACAACCCTGCTGGCGCTGGATGTGGAAATGAAAACACTCTCATTGGAAGATCCCATTCAGAAGTACCTCCCCGAAACCGTCAAGGTGCCCACCCGCGACAACAAGGTCATTACTTTCCTGGACCTCGCAACGGCCCATTCGGGTTTACCCCGCATGCCTTCCAATTTTGCACCCGGCTCCAATGATGATCCGTATATCGATTATACCGCTGACAAGATGTTCAGTTTCTTATCCCAATACACGTTACCAAGAAACATCGGCGAGCAGTATGAATACTCCAACTTCGGCATGGGTTTGCTGGGCGTAACGCTGGCCCGCGAGCACAAGTCCACCTACCGCGAACTGGTGACCAGCAATCTTCTGAAACCGTTGAAGATGAATAACACCTGGCTGAATATGCCCAATCAGCATCATGCTCACGTCGCCACGGGTTATGCCGGTTCCACTCCCGTACATGCATGGACCTGGTCTGATGAAAGCAGCATGCAATCGGCCGGCGGGTTACTCTCCACAGCGGAGGATATGATGAAATATGCCATTGCCAATCTGGAACCATCCTCAAAGCCCCTTGGGAAGGCAATGGTGCAGGCCCACCGTGCACGCAGCAGCACGACTCGGGAAACCACCAAGATCGGCCTGGGCTGGCACATTACGGGCGAAACCGTCTGGCACAATGGCGGCACAGGGGGCTTTCGCAGTTTTCTCGGATTCAGCCCGGGAAGCAAAAAGGCTATCGTCATCCTGACCAACTCCACAGCTGGCGCCGACGACATCGGATTTCATTGGCTGGATGACAAGCAGCCGCTCAAGAAGTTACGCAAGCCGATCGTACTTCCCGACGATGTCATGCAGGCCTATCCAGGCAACTACCAGATTTCGTTGCCTTCTATTACCGTGACGCTCAAGGATGGACAATTATACGGACAGATGACGGGACAACCGGCCTTCGAGCTCTACGCGGAGTCAAAAGACCATTTCTATCTCACGGCGGTGGATGCGCAGATTGAATTTACACGCAATGACGCCGGCGAAGTTATCGGCTTGATTCTCCACCAGGGTGGCAACGACATCAAGGCAACCAGGACGAAGTAATCAGATCTTCTCGACCACCAGGTTGTGGTTGGTATAAATGCAGATGTCTGCAGCGATGTGCAGGCTCTCCCGCACCATTTCCTCCGCAGTAAGGTGCGGCGCAAACTTCTTCATGGCCAGGGCAGCCGATTGTGCATACATGGCTCCTGAACCAATGGCAGCTACCTGATTATCAGGCTCGATGACGTCTCCTGTACCAGACACCATCAGGATTTCATCTTTGTTGGCTACAATCAACATCGCTTCTAGCCGGCGAAGAAAGCGATCGGTACGCCAGTCTTTGGCCAGTTCAATGGCTGCACGCTTCATGTTGCCACCATAGGCATTGAGCTTTTCATCAAAACGGTCGAGCAGGGTAAATGCATCGGCTGTAGAGCCGGCGAATCCAGTCAATACCTTGCCGTCCTGCAGCTTGCGGATTTTCTTTACGTTGCTTTTCGCGATGGTGTTACCCAGCGTTGCCTGTCCATCCCCGCCAATGGCGATGCTGCCGTTATGGTGTACGGCCAGGATGGTAGTTGCGTGGATTTTCTCCATGGCGTCTGAGCCCTATCAGATCAGGATTCTGACCGGCTCCTCGAGGAGACTCTTGAATGTCTTCAGGAAGGCAGCGCCCACAGCACCATCAACCGCGCGATGGTCGCATGACATGGTCACCTTCATCACGTTGCCAGGCACCAGTTGGCCATTGCGGACAACGGCTGTTTCCTTAATACCACCGATGGCCAGGATGCAGGCATCCGGAGGGTTGATAATGGCCGTGAAATCTTCAATACCAAACATACCCAGGTTTGAAATCGTGAAGGTGCTTCCCTCCCAGTCGCTGGGTTGTAATTTCTTGTCGTGTGCCTTCTGCGCCAGGTCCTTTACTTCAGCCGCGATGTGTGAAAGCGACTTATTATCCGCAAAGCGAACAACCGGCACCAGCAAACCATCCGGAACCGCTACGGCCACACCGATGTGGATGTGGTGGTTCTTGCGCATTTTATCACCGAGCCAGCTTACGTTTACATCGGGGTGCTGACGCAGGGCAGCGGCGACCGCTTTAATGACCATATCATTGAATGATATCTTCACAGGGGATATCTCATTCATGCTCTTCCGCGCCTCGATGGCCTTATCCATGTTGATCTCCATGGTCAGGTAGAAGTGCGGAGCACTGAACTTGCTTTCTGCCAGACGACGCGCGATGGTCTTGCGCATCTGGGAAACCGGGATCTCTTCAAAGCTCTCTTTGCCCACGACAGCTGGCAACACCAAGGGTGCTGACTTTGCTGACGCCGAAGCCGCAGGTGCAGTTGATGCAGGTGCTGATTTGCCAGGCTTGAAATTCTCTATATCTCGTTTGGTTATCCGGCCATGTTCGCCGGTACCTGCTACTTGTGAAAGGTCTACGCCGAGGTCTTTGGCCATCTTGCGTGCCAGCGGGGACACTTTCATTCGGCCATTGCTGTGTGAAGCACTGCCTGAATTAGTAGAAGCGGCAGTAGCCGCAGCTTCAGGTGCCGCTTGCATGGCAGGTGCGGTGGCGGCACTGCCTTTTGCGTGATGTGCTTTCAGCAGCGTTTGCCAGTCAGCATTCTTATCGCCGACGATCGCGAGTACGCCGTTCACTGCCACGCCTTCTTTTTCTTTGGCACCGATGTACAACAAGGTACCGGTGTTGTAGGATTCATATTCCATCGTGGCCTTGTCCGTCTCGATTTCGGCCAACAATTCACCTGACTTCACAGCGTCCCCTACTTTCTTATGCCATGCGGCGATCACGCCTTCCACCATGGTATCGCTCATCTTGGGCATGAGGACGATTTCGGCTTTGATGCCAGTGGTATCAATGGCCGGTGCGGCGACGGCCACGGCTGTTTCTGTCTTGGTTTCTGTCTTGCCTGCGGCAGCTGCAGTAGCTTGGGACGAAGCCAGCAGGGCCGAAAAATCCTCTCCGGACTTACCCACAATAGCGAGTACGTCGTTGATCTTCACTGCCTGACCTTCTTTGGCACCGAGGTACAATACCACGCCGCTGTTAAAAGATTCGTAATCCATGGTGGCCTTGTCAGTCTCAATTTCTGCCATCAGGTCACCGGATTTAACCGTATCTCCCACCTTCTTATGCCATTTTGCGATCACCCCTTCGGTCATCGTATCACTCATCTTAGGCATTCGGACGATTTCTGCCATGCTTTCTGCTTTTGGTTCAAACGAGGTCCAAAAATAGGCCAACGGAGCCGATTTTCAAGCAGTTTTCGGGGACTTTCGGAATCAGAAATTGAAGCTGCCTACGAGCACTTCAAACTGGGTAACAGATGGTGAGATACCGTAAGAGTAGCGGAAGCCCACATTAAATTGCTGCAGGAACCGCATGACGTTAAAATCGAACCGCACCTCCACCCCCGTGGAGAGGTAATTGGACTTGCCATTGAGTTTGGCGGTGACGAAATCCGGATTGGTACCCTGGGCATAATCCAGAAATCCGTTGGCGCGGATGCGTTGAATATTCAACAGCGGACCAAGTGCAATATCCGGATACCAGAGTGGCAGGGTGTAGTTCACCGCCATGGAATAGATGTTCTGTGCACGGGAAACGGATTGACCGCGGGGCAGCGGAATCTGGTTGCGAAACATGTAATTGTCTTTCACCCCATTCTGATTAAGGGTTCCGGCCTTGATCACGCTGTGTTGATAGGCCCAGTAACCCCAAATGGAATGGTGCTTGAACAATCCAGGGAAGTAGGTCAGACCATAGAAAGAGAACTGCCCTCCATTAAAATTTCCACCATAGGGGGTATTGAAGTAATCAATGAATACACCTTGTCCCCACTTGCTGTTGATATCCCGGCGGCTTTGTTTCAGCACCCGGTATGCGGTCACACTGAAGTGGTTGTAGATCAGGTTGCCGTTGTCGGCATAATCGCGAAAGAAGTAAGCCCCATCTTTGGTGGATACCGTTGGTGCTGACTTGGGTCCGCTGCGTTCAAAGGCAGGCACGATACGGCTGTTGCTCACTGAATTCGTGAACCCACTGATTTGAGAATACCCGATCATATTGCCGAGGGTAACACTGCCAATAAATTTTGAAGTGGTGGTGAGCAAGGGAAGCCGAAGTCCGGTTTCAATGGTCTTCTCGTTCCAGTGAAAAGTCATGTTCTTTTGAGAAGCTATCGTATCCAACTTGACCGGCGCCTTTTGCAGGGTATCAATCCGGTAGAATGTGTAGTTGCCCTCGTTCACTGATCGCGATGTTTGGGCGTAACTGAAATCAATAATGGGCAGAAATCCCTGATAGCTCACCTTGGCTTTCCACGCACCGTTGCGTTCGTTGATATCATAAATATATCCAGCATTGATGGCCGTCGTGCTGAGGATATCATTGGACGCGATGCCTACCTGGGCCTGGGTAAGTGAGTTAATAAAATACGGTCCCCAGCTGTGCGGGTTAATCATCCCTTGTGCACGATGGTACCGGGATACCGGGAATTGTTCCTTTCCAACCTGCGAGAATACAGCAGGATTCCCCTCCTGCTCCACCAGGTGATCGTACATATTATTGGCCGATGGTGCTGGCGTTATGAACTTCTTCCATGCCAATGGGTTGAATTCCGTACGCACCACATCCATCCCATCTTTTGCCTGATTGTTGTAATACAGTGTCTTTCCATCCGGGGATACGGCAGGATTGTAGGCGCCGTACTTTGCAGAAGTAACCTGATAGCGTTCACCGGATTGCATATCCAGTGCGTAGATATTATCAATACCCGACACCGGCGAGTTGAAAAGCAAATAGCGATCAAACAGTACCGGGTAGCCCACGTTTTCACTGCCTATGGCAATCAGGTTTTCGGAAGCACCCGTTGTGGCGTCAATACGTGAGATGGTTCGTCCGGCTGCTGATGTACGCAACACCACCAGCGACTTACCGTCAGCAGACCATTTGGGCATCGATAAGAGATCATTTTCCGGATTAGGAAGTTCAGCCAACACCTTGCCACTCATATAGTCCAGGATCACCATGCGGTTGTGGTAATCATGGGTAGACTCGACAGTGGCCACACGTTCCCCATCCGGAGACAAGGCTGCGCCAGCATACCGGGTATGCGAAGAGATCACCCGCTCCTGCCGGCTCTTGAAATCGTATCCTTTCACGATGGCGTACGTGTGCACTAACCACCGCGGATCAAATCGGTACTCGTTCCACACTACGCGCTGGTTAGCTACCGACAGCATACCCGATTCATTGACCGGTCCCTGCACGTATTTATCTTCTTCTTTCCCATCAGGACCGAGCACTACCAGGGTTTCAATGTCCCCAATGCCTGACTTTGTCACCATTACCCGGTGGTTGTCCATCGGTTGGGGATAGAAGTAGTCAGTGTAGGCACTGTTACGCCGTTGGGAAACTGTTTCGAAACTTGTTAAATCAATACCAGCCAATGCCTGTTCATAGTCTTTCTTTCGTTCAGCAGCCATTTCGCGGTACAGCGCCGACACATGCATTCCGGTCTTATTCTTGATGGCGTTGGAAAAAGCAAAAGGAATAAAAGGAACGCCCCATGCGCGGTGGGTCACCTTATCCCAAATCAGCGGATCTCCGGTCTTCTTCCGCAAATAAGAAATCATGTTATACCCCAGCACATAATGATTCGGGATATTGTGTTTGTACGACCGCAGGTATTGTTTACTGTAATTGAAGGTTCTGCCCTCCAGGATATTGGTTCTGAACACCAGATCGAAATTTGGAATCCTGCCGCGACCACTCGGTGTAAATGCCGTCTCTGTCGCTACGGCATCACCTTCCCAGAACCACTGCGGGGCGGCCGCAAAGGCAAGTCCTGCATAGGCCTGTTGGCCAAAGACCCACGACACTAATTTGGTGAAGCCGGTTTTACTACGTTCAAACTGGACCATGTGGCGGTACTCATG
>DNZD01000090.1 GCA_003504855.1 Cytophagales bacterium | reverse complement strand
AGACTCAGGTGTTGATGATTACCATCGGGTTGGGCGGATTTATCATCGCCACCCTGAACATCATTCAGCACAGCCTGCTGGGACAGGTTGAATTTACCGGCAACAGCAACCAGTCAAACACGATCTTGTTTGACATCCAGCCAGCCCAGAAAGAAGGCGTGCTTAACCTCCTCGATCACCATAAGCTTCCCGTGAAGCAGGTGGTGCCGATTATTACCTGCCGGATAAAGACCCTGAAGGGGAGGAGTACCGAAGTGATCGCCAACGACACCACAGCGCGTATACGGTCCTGGGCTTTAACCCGGGAGTATCGGGTAACATACCGCGATAGTTTGCATAGTTCGGAGGAGCTCACCAAGGGCACTTTGCAGAAATTCAGTCCGGGTCAAAAGGATTCTGTTACCGTCACTATTTCTGAGGGTATGCAGGATGAACTCAAAGTGGATGTGGGTGACTCACTCGTGTTTGACATTCAGGGTGTCCCCCTGGCCGTTAAGATATCGGGCATAAGAAAAGTAGAATGGCCCAAAGATCCGCCAAACTTTATCTTCGTCTTCCCGAACGGGATATTAGAGCAGGCGCCCCAGATTTGGGTAGTAACGACCAAGGTTGATCAACAAGCCGAGTCTCATTTGTTCCAAAAAGAGTTGGTCACTGCCTATCCCAATGTTTCATTGGTTGACCTCCGTTTGATCCTGAGTACTGTTGAAGAGTTGTTCGGAAAGATCAGTGTCGTGATACGTTTTCTGGCCATGTTCAGTATCATCACCGGATTAATCGTTTTGGCCGGCGCTGTCGTCAACAGCAAATTTGCCCGCATCCGGGAGAACGTTCTGTTGCGAACCATCGGCGCCCGGACACGGCAGATTACCTGGATCACCCTCATAGAGTATGCCTACCTCGGCCTGTTCTCCGCCCTTACGGGGATGCTGTTGTCAGTGGGCGGCGGATGGGCCTTGTGCCGGTTCTTCTTCGAAGTACAGTTGGGTGTGAATTGGTCCGACCTCGGCATTGTCGCCGGAGCCGTAGTATTGCTCACCATCTTTATTGGCTGGTACAACTCACGCGAAGTGATCAACACACCGCCGCTGCAAGTGCTGAGGAAGGAGTAGGCTAAATATATCCCATCACCCTATAAACCACATACCCGGACCATTCCTTGAGCATAATAGCCCAGGCACCCAATGCCTCCTGTTTGGGAATCAGGAATACATCTGGTGTGAATTGACGCTTGTGCGTTTGGAAGTCGACAGAGAACGGATCCATTGGCCAGCCGGCCTTGCGGAAACAACCCAGCGATCGCCTCATATGAAAGGCCGATGTAATCAGCAGACATTGGTCCGGGGTGGTGATCTTGTCCAGCATCCGTTTTACTTGTTCCGCCGATTCGTGGGTATTGCGCGATTCATTCTCCACGATGATATCTTCTATGGGGACGCCCATGATTTGAATCAATGATGAAAGTTGATCGGCCTCCCGTTCACCCACATCAAATACGCGACCGCTGCCACCGGATATCAGGATTTTCCGGATATGGCCAAGTTTGTACAATTGAACTGTGTGGTTGATGCGATCGGCCGCTGAGCCGATATACACCCGGTCCTGAGGTCCGACCTCGGTCTTGGCGGCACCACAAAGCAACACACCGTACGTGTACTTGTGGGGGAGGTCAGCAAACCTTGTGACCGGAACCTCCCAGGCGCTCATGACCTCGTTGGCAATGAACTCATTCGTAAAGAAAAGGAGCAGGCAGATGCCCCCAACAAACAATCGCTTTTTCCATACTGGCTTTCGGATAATCCACGAGGCTACCAGCAAGGCGGTCACTACAGTAAGTGGCCTGATCAGAAAACCCAGAATTTTCGACAGGACAAAAAACATGGCTATCGACCCAGGGACAAGTTTTCCAGACCTTGAATGAGTTTACGCAACAGGTTGTAGTAAAGAGTCATGTACAAGAGCAATGACATGGACCAAATCACACAGAGATTAAAGAAGAATGTCTCTATGGTGGCGTTCATAAAGTGCTTCGTGGGCAAGTAGAACTGAGCATTGAAGTCGATGAAATGGTCCGGGTCCGGGTCTTTATAAATGGGGTAGATCTTCTGTATAAGTTGGCCATTAGACTCGATGATCCGGCTGGGCTCATCCTGATTCTTGACCATGACACCAACCGCATCATTTTCGTAGGCTTCCCGGAAGGCTTCCAGTTGCTTCTCACCGCCCAGTTGGGCTGCCAGCTCAGCACGCCGCTTTTCCTTTTCTGATTCCGCATTTTTGGCGCGATTGGTATAGTACTGCTTCAATACCGCCAGGAACCGTCTGGTTTTTCGGTAAACAGACGAATCGAAATCTTTAGGCACCAGCAACGCTACCTCGAGAAAATGTTTGGCGCCCACCGTGTACAATTCTTTTTCAATTTCAGACTTCACCAATTGCAACCGGGACGAAATTTCTACCGGAGGCACCTTTGCATCCAGGTAGTTGTGGTTGAGGTAGTCGAGCTTGGATTCCAGGGTAGGGATGAAATAAAGTTTTTTATAGTCAGCTTCAGCAATGACCTTGTCCTGATTATAGAACTCCCGCTGATAGGTATTGTCTTTAAATTGGGAAACCATCGCTGCTTCAAACGCCCAACGCGAGGCCATCATGTCTCCCACTAACGGCACCGTCTCACTGTTGCTAATCAACGGATTGAGCTTATCAAATTTCACCACTACACCGCTGAGGATCAACTGTGGAATCAGGAGAATGGGGATAAGGATGTAGATGGTAACTGCTGAATTGAATGCTGCGGAAATGTTCAATCCCAACATATTGGCAAAACAGGATACCGTAAACAGGATACCCCAGTGAATAAAGAACATACCGTGAATTTCCAGCATGCTGTGACCCACCGTAACGAACAGGAAGGTTTGGATGGCGGAAATAAAGAAGAGGATGGCTATTTTGGAGATCAGGTAGCTGCTGCGACTCAGGTGGAGGAACGCCTCCCGCTTCAGGATCTTCTGGTCCCGTATAATTTCCTCGGCACTCACGGTGAGTCCCATAAACAGCGCTACGATCACGCTCATGAAGAGGTAGGCAGGAATGTTTACATTTTTGACGAACACATATCCGTCGTGGTATAGATCATCGGTGCTATAGTACCGGGTAATGAATGCAAGGATGAAGGCGAGTAGCGGGGCCTCCAACAGGTTGATGGCCAGGTACTGTTTGTTACTTAGTTTGCTGAGGAAGTCCCGCATCCCGAATAGCCGCATTTGCTTCACCCAACCAGGCAGGCGGAGGGTAGATCGTGGCGGTTCATTGGAAGTAATGAGGGAAGGGATTCGGATTTTTTCCTTGAAGATCACATTCCATTGCTCCGGTACAATTTTACGTTCGTTGGTAAAGTTTCCGTACTCATCGATCACCTTGGTCTCGATGATGTTAAATATTTGCTCGGGGTTTACGTTACCACATTGCGGACATTCGCCCTGGTCGCTATTGACCATTTGAATGTTCTGCTTGAAGTAGATGACCGCATCTACCGGATTTCCATAATAGATCTGGTAGCCACCGGTATCGAGAATTACCAACCGATCGAACATCTTGAAGATGTCGGAGCTGGGCTGATGGATAACGGCAAAAACAAGTTTGCCCTTCAGGGCAAGTTCTTTGAGCAGGTCGATGATATTTTCTGAATCACGGCTTGACAATCCGGACGTAGGTTCATCGACAAACAGGATGGATGGTTCGCGGAGCAATTCCAATCCGATATTCAGGCGCTTGCGTTGGCCGCCGCTGATGGTCTTGCGGAGGGGAGATCCTACCGTCAGATCTTTGGTCTCCAGTAACCCGAGGTCATCGAGGGTCTTGAGTACAAGGGCCTCAATTTCCTTTTCAGCGAGGTGGTTGAAGCAAAGCTTTGCTGCGAAGTACAGGTTTTGGTAAACAGTAAGTTCTTCTACCAGCAAGTCATCCTGGGGTACAAAACCGAAGACACCCTGTACCTTGCGGGCTTCGCGATGAATGTCGATACCGTTGATCAGAACAGTTCCGCTGGTGGGATGATCGGTGCCGTTGAGCACGTTGAGCAGGGTGGACTTACCCGCGCCGCTGGCACCCATCAGGGCGATGAGATTTCCGGATTCTTCGTTGATGTTGATGTGGCGAAGCCCGAGTTTGCCATTCTTGAACTGATAAGAGATGTCGCGTGCTTCAAACGTCGTTCGGACTTCCGCGCTGAGCTTTTTGAATTGCGCCAGGGTTTCACCAAAGTACACCGGGTCCACGCCTTCCCACCGGATGCTGCTGCCATTGGCGAGTGGATTGATGTTGGATGACTTTTGGGGTATCCCGTTCAGGTAGACATCGCCGGTACCGGAGTATTTGAAGAAAAACAGATCACTGGAGGCCAGGTGCAGGATGGCGATGGTGCCATGCAGTTTCTCGCGGCAAATGTGCTTGCAGACAGCAGGCTTTTCCGGGTTAGAGTCGATGATAAGAATGTTCGGTGAATTGAACGTATTGCGGTGGTCACCGAGGATGTAATGGGTGATGAGGTCAATGTCAGCGTTACTCATGTTCATGTAGTCGCCAATCATTTTTGCATATTGACTCTCTTTCTCAGAGATCACTCCATCGGCAAGTACCACGCTCATAAGCTCAAGGAGGATTACTGCCTTTTGTTTGGCGGTCACTTCCCGGTTGATTTCCTGACACAGGTCGCGGATGTTTTTGTCCTGGTCGTCAGAAAGGGTGCGGGCAAACTCATCAAAGTAGCCGATCTTCTCCATAACGGCTTTACGACCCAGGTGGTCATGGAGAAAAGCAAGGACATAATCCCGTTCCTGAACCGTCACGGAGTCTTCTTTGGCAACAATCGCGAATAGGCGAAGGATGGCTTTCAGGACGGGTTCGCTCATGGTACTGGGTTTTGGATTTTAAAGATAAGGGTCAGATGGACAACCCGAAATAAAAAAGGGAATGGTTTTGCCATTCCCTTTCATTGAATTGATGCTGAATTAGTTCACGATATCGCCGCGGAGTTTTTCAACCACCTTGGTGATTTCAGCCAGGTTCTTGTCCGACAGGGCCAGGTTGGCTTTGTTGCTCTTGATTTTGTCCTCGAGGTTCAGGGCTGCATAGCTGGCTTCCAGTGCATTGAGGTCGGCCACAATTTGAGGGATAGGACCAGTCTGGTCTACAGAGGCAAGCATTTTAGCTACTTCACCTACAGACTTGCGCTGTTTAATTACGACACTCATGAGGGGCGTAAGGATCAGGTTGCGCTTGTCGTCCGGAAGTATGTCTTTGGGATATGACTTGATGAGGCCTGTGGATATATACATACTCTCAACGAAGCTTCCGGCAACGAGGAGGGCGCCTAATTTGCTTTTGTTACCATCCTTCAGGTAGCGGTCGGTCTTCTGCATGGCATCGTTGAGGAGGGCAGCCAGGGAGTCTTTGTTGGCGATGTTGGCTTCAAATTTCTCCAGCGTGCCGCGGTCGAACGAACCAGTAACACCCAGTTTGTCGGCGAGATTCTTGCAGGCATTGAGGTAGTCAATAGACTCCTGTGTCTTGTCATAAGAGCTCAGGTACCCGATATCGGCGGTGTACACGCCCAGGTTGAGGGCAGCTTTATCGCTTTGGGAGCCATAAGAATCAGCTTTCTTGCGATCGTTTACCAGGCTTTGGTTGAAATCGGCACCAGTAGCCTGAAGCATATAAGGGATCTCGGCTGGGGGAGGGATGGTATAAGCAATATCCTTAATCTCCTCTTTCAGAGACTTTTCGGCGTCGGCAAATTCATCAGCGCTCTTGCTCTGGTCTCCTTTGGAGCCGCAAGACCAGAGGCCAACTACGGCGAGGAGGGCGAGGAGGATAGCGTTCAATTTCAATTTCATAGGTTAGATGGGTTAAAGCTTACTCGTTTAGGCCTCCAATTTTAGCACATTTTTCTAATCCGACGAATACCCTTTGGATTTAATTTTGCCCTTTCGCAGGTATTTATGAGCTTTTTCTTCTGACTTGGCTAAGTAGGTATTAAATAACTAAACTTGCACCTCTTTTAGGGCCCTTAGCTCAGATGGTTATCCCGATGGCCATCGGGACAGACTCATAATCTGATCTACCAACCATGGAATTCTGCTGCTACATTCTCCATAGCCCCGAGTTGGATAAGTACTACGTGGGATCAACCCATGACCTGGATTCAAGGCTCCAGAAGCATAATTCGGGTTATTACTCAAAGGCATTTTCAAAGAGAGCTGCGGACTGGGAGGTCTTTTTGGTAATCCCTTGTCAGGATGAAGGGCAATCACGCCGTATCGAGCTCCATATCAAGAAGATGAAGAGTCGAAAGTACTATCAATCGCTCAAAACCGTCCCAGGCCTTCTGGATAGGTTACTTGACCGATATAAGTGAAAGATTTAAGACGAGGTGCAAAGCTATAATAGCTCCTAAGTCCAAACGAATAGTCCATCCGGACGTATCTTTCTTAAGTTTTTAGATCACCGTAAAATAGCTAAACTTACAGACTTTTAGGGCCCTTAGCTCAGA